>NZ_JBHURI010000056.1:0-28318 GCF_042673425.1 Agromyces sp. NPDC056965
GTATAAGAGACAGCGCGGCAGGCGTCGATGGTCTTGTCGAGGATCGCGTTCGCATCCTGTTCGACCACGCCCGCGACGGGAGTGCTGACACGGAGCGGGCGGTACTCGAGCGCGTGCACGAGTCCGTCGGCCGTGACCCACGCCGCACGCGTGCCGGTGGTTCCTTCGTCGATCGCGAGGATCGCGGGTGTCGTCATGTCGGATGCCGCTTCGCGTTACTTGGCGGCCAGGACGGATGCCTCGGCGGCAGCTGCCTGCGCCGCGGCGTCGCTCTTGAACTGCGGGGCGTTCTGCTCCTCGTCGGGGCTGATCGCGGTGCGCGTCGGGTCCCACTTGATGATCGAGCAGATGATGAAGGCGAGGAGCGGCACGACCGAGAGGATGAGGAACGTCGGGCCGAGGCCGATGCCCTCCTTCAGCAGCGGGAAGACGAGCAGGCCGAGGGCCGCGCCCGCACTTCCGATCGCGCCGATGATGCCGTTGGCGCCGGCCCGCAGCTCGCTGCGGAACGAGAGCGTCGAGAGGCTCTTGCCGTTGGCGCCCGGGCCGCCCGAGTGGAACAGGATGAACAGCGACGGCACCACGAAGGCGAGCCACAGCGGCATCGACTCGTAGAAGAAGCCGAGCACGACGAGCATCAGGAAGACCGCGCCGAAGCCGATCGCCGATGCCCGGCGCAGGCCGAAGCGCTTGCCGATGACGGGCGACATGAAGCCGCCGATGATGCCGAAGACGTTGAACACGAGCGCGCCGAGCGTCGCCACCACGAAGTCCTCGCCGAACAGCGCGATGCTGATGATCGGCAGGTACCAGCCGACGGCGAAGTACTGGATCGACTGGGCCATCTGCACGGTCGCCGCGAGCACCGTGCGCGGCAGGTAGATGCCGCGGAAGATGAGCGCGACGTTCGCGAAGCCCTTGGTCGCCTGGTTCGTGACGGGGATGCGGTCCTCGACGGGGGCGGCCGTGAAGCGCTCACCGTAGATCTTCGTCATCGAGGCGGCGGCGCGGGTGAGCTTCTCCTTGCGGGCGAGCCAGGTGGGGCTCTCGACCATGAAGGTCGCCTGCAGCACGAAGAGCACGAGGGCCACGAGACCGGCGGTGCCGACCGAGTAGCGCCAGATCGAGTCGCCGACGTTCAGGTTGTAGAACATGATCGCGAGCACGAGGTTCGAGCAGACCGCGACGTACCAGATGCCCTGCCAGGTGTTCAGGCGGGCCTTGAAGCGGGCGGGGGTGAACTCCGCGAGCAGCGCCATCGCGATCGCGAAGTCGATGCCGTAGGCGGCGCCGACGAAGAAGCGGCCCGCGAGCACCATCTCGAAGCTCGGGGCGAAGGCGGCGAGCATGGCTCCGGCGAGCGCGAGCACCTTGGCGATGAGGAGCGGCGGGATGCGGCCCCACTTGTCGGCGAGCCATCCGCCGATCGGGTTGAAGGCGATCGCGACCCACGAGGCCATCGAGGTGAGGATCGCGACCTGGGTGGCACTGAGTTCCATGTCCCTGGTCATCGGTCCGAGCCCGGCGGAGAGCGCCGAGTTCGAGAACGCGTCGAGGAACAGCCCGCTGAGCGCGAGCCACCAGATCAGGCCCGCTCGACCGCCGATGCGCGAACGTGCATCGATAAAGGAGATGACGTCGCTGACGCCTCTCAGAACATGTTGTGCCACGTGTCCGACCTCTCTGTCGGGAAACCCTGTCAGAGACGCGCACAACCGAAAAAAGGGCAGACGAAAACCTCCAACAGGAGGTCTCCATTCTTACCCTATTGCTCCCGACCGTAGCCGACGCCGCGGCGTCCGTCAAACCCCGCGGAGACCCCGCCGCTGCCGCGGAGTCGCGCGTGCACCACTCCCCCTTCGGCGGCCGTACACTGGCCGACGACGCACGAGGAGGTGCCGTGGACGACGCCCGAACCGCTCTCACGCACGAGCGCGAGATCACCGAACCCGTCTCGCTGACGCTGCCGAACGGCAGGCTGAACCCGGCGGCCGTCGGGTGGACGCGGCATCCGCTGCACGACACCTCCGGCATCCGGCCCGGCGGCACCGGCACGGGCCGCAACAAGCGATGGGAGTACTGGGGCATCACGACCCCCGACCACATCGTCGCGGTGACGGTCGCGATGCTCGACTACGCGACCCTGAACCAGGTGTGGGTGTTCGACCGGGCCACCTCGACCGACATCGACGCGAGCGCGATCACGCCGCTCTCGCGCGGCGTCGACCTGCCGGGCTCGCTCGGCGAGGGCGATGGGGCGCAGCCCGCCATCGCTCGGGTTCCCGGCATCGAGACGACGATCACCGACTCGAGGGCCGGCACGCGTATCGTCGCGACGACGAAGCGAGTCGCGATCGACATCGTCGCCGAACGGCCCGAGGGGCACGAGGCGCTCGGCGTCGTCGTGCCGTGGAGCGACACGAGGTTCCAGTACACCGTGAAGGATGTCGCGCGGCCCGCCCGCGGCACGGTCACGATCGACGGGGTGACGCACGAGCTGCCCGCCGGTGAGAGCTGGGCGGTGCTCGACCACGGGCGCGGCCGCTGGCCGTACTCGATGCGCTGGCACTGGGGCGCGGCGTCCGGCATCGAGCACGGGCGACGCCTCGGACTGCAGCTCGGCGGCCTGTGGACCGACGGCACCGGGTCGACCGAGAACTCGCTCTCCGTCGACGGCCGGCTGCACAAGCTCGGCGCCGAGCTCGACTGGCGCTTCGACCCGAGCGACTGGCTGCGGCCGTGGTCGATCACCGGTGACCGGGTCGAGCTGACGTTCACGCCGTTCCACGACCGGTACACGAAGACGGCGCTCGGGGTCATCCACTCCGAGACGCACCAGTGCTTCGGCACCTACCGCGGCACCGTGACCGACGACTCGGGTGCCGCGGTACCGGTCGAGGCCCTCCTGGGCTGGGCGGAGTTCGTGAAGAACCGCTGGTAGCGGCATCCGGTCGATGGGTCGGCTCGATGGGTCGGCTCGATGGGCCGAGCGTTCGGCTCAGCCGCGCGGCGTGAGCAGCTCGCGCTGCCGCCGCCGATACGCACGACGCTGCACCAGGAGCTGCACCGAGAGCGTGAGCACGCCGCCCGTGACGATGGCGACGAGGTTCACGATGAGCTGCACGGCGGCGCTGCCGGCCGGCCCCCACTCGCCGGCGGCGATGCCGACCGCGATCGCACCGGCCGCAGGGATCGTCGTGACCGAGATGAGCACGCCGATGAGCGCGCCCGACTTCGCCGAGGTCAGTGAGAGCACCCCGGCGATGCCCGCGAGGAAGCCGACGACGTAGCTGAGCGGGCCGGGCTCCCAGATGAACTGGGTGAGCGGATGACTCGCCGCGAGCGGGGCCGCCGGGAACACCCCGATCGCCTGCTGCAGCAGCGCGAAGCCGATCGTCACGACGATGGCGCCGGTGTAGCCGATCAACAGCGTCGCTCCCGAGCGCCAGACCACGCGAGGGCGACGTCGCACGATGCCGACCGCGATCGCGGCGAGCGGCCCGAAGTCGGGTCCGACCACCATCGCGCCGACGATGAGGATCGGCTGGTCGGTCACGACGCCGACCGCGGCGATGAGCGTCGCGACGGTCATGAACACGAGGAACGTCGCCGAGAGCCGCACCTCGTCGTCGGTGCGCGCCTCGACCTCCTCCCATACGACCGCGTCGTCGTCGTTGCCGAAGACGGCCGCGGCGCTGCGGCGGCGCCGGCGGCCGAGCTCGAGGTCGACCGACTCGATCGCGATCGATCCCCGCTGGTCGAGGCCGATGTCGTGCAGCTGCGCGAGCAGCCCGCTCGCGGCGTCGCGATCGACGTCGCAGAGGAGCACGTCGCCCGCGGGGTCGAGGCCGGCGCCGGGCAGGGCGATGAGGTTCGAGACGGGCGAGTCCGGGGCACGCAGCACGCCGTCGACGTCGGCGCGCAGCAGCGGCGGAACGATCATCCTCAGGTGCAGCACCCCGCCAGTCTGGCGCGATCGGATGCCGCGGCGGCCGCGCCGCGCTGCGTCGCCCGCGTCCGGACGTGGCGGTCTCGGCCGGGCGCTCGGCCTTGACAGCCGGGGTGCGCCGTGAATGGATGACAGTCGTGAGCGAAGCGACGAGCACGGATCGACCGACCGAGGGCGATCGAACGAGCCACGTCTGGTACCACCTCGCGATCGGATCGGTGGCCGGCGCCGCCGTGATCGGGTTCGCGATGCTGCCGCCGGAGATCGTCGGCGTCGTCAGCTTCGTCGGGGTCCTCCTCGTGGTGGCGATCGACCTCATCGCGCGCAGGCTCACGCCCGCATCGCTTCGTCCGCGCCTGCGGGGCGGGGCCATCCCGTATCTCGTGGTCCTCGTCGTGGTGACCGCGGGGTCGTTGATCGGGGCGGCGACCGTCGTGCACGGCGACGACATGATGTGGCTGGCCTGGGTGCTGGCCGGGGTGGTCTTCCTGGTCGCGCTGCTGGGAGCGTGGGCGCTTCACGGACGCCCTGCTCAGACGGCGGGTGCTCCCAGCTGAGCTCAGCCGCGAGCCGGTGCGAGGAGCCCGTCGAGCAGGCGGTCGAGTCCCCATGCGAACGCCGAGGGCTCGGCGCCCTCCGCGACGAGGTGCTCGGTCGCCTCGGTGAGCGGGTGGCTCGCGGCATCCGACCACAGCGCACCGGCCGTGCTGGGCGCGGCGGCATCGGCCTCGACGGCGCGCTCGGCCGCGTCGAGGGCGGCGACCCCGAGCACGTGGGCGCGAACGGCGTAGGCGGCGCGAGCGGCGTCGGCCTGCGGCATCCCCTCGGCCATGAAGCCGGCGATGAGGGTCTCGTTCAGGCCGAGCGCGTGACGCCCGTCGAGCGGGCCGCTCGTGACGAGCACCATGGCCCCCGTGTGCTCGGCGATGCGAGCGCGCAGCGCGGTGGCGAGCGCATGCACGCGAACGCGCCAGTCGACCGCGGGGTCGGCGGCGGCGGCGAGGTCGAGGCTCGACAGGAGCTCCTCGACCATCGCCCGCAGCAGCGCGTTCTTCGAGGGGAAGTAGGTGTAGATCGCCGTGGGCGTGAGGCCGAGCGCCGCAGCGACGCCGCGGACGGAGACGGCGGCGAAGCCCTTCTGCTCGAGAATCTCGAACGCCGCGTCGACGATGTCGACCTGGCTGACGCTGCGCCTCGGTCCGGGTTTCATGGTGCTCCTCGTGGGTCGACCCTCAAGGCTACCGGCGCGGTGCACCCCCGGCTGACGGGTTGGCGTCGCGACGCGTACGATCGTGCGCATGACTCGACCCGCCCACGTGACCGTCATCGGCGACGCGCTCATCGACGAGCTGCGCGATCCGCGCGGCGCTCGCGAATTCGTCGGGGGTGCCGCCCTCAACGTCGCGGTCGGGCTCGCCCTCCTCGGCGAGCAGGTGACGCTCGTCGCGATGCTCGGCGACGACGAGCCGGCGACGCGCATCCGCTCGTACCTGCGCGACTTCGGCGTGCGCATCGTCGAGAGCCCCTCGGAGCACGGCACCTCCCGCGCCGTCTCCGACCGCACCGACGGCGAGCCCCGATACGAGTTCAACGAGGCCGCGCAGCGGCGCCGCATCCGCTTCGACGACGCCACGCGTGCCGCGATCGACGAGGCCGACCTCGTCGTCGTCAGCTGCTTCCCCTTCGACGACGCCGAGCAGGCGGCAGAGCTGCGTGCCGCGATCGCGCGCCCCGGCGAACGGCTCGCGATCGACGGCAACCCGCGCGCCGGCATGCTGCGCGACCGCGAGGTGTTCCTCGCGAACTTCACCGACGCCGCTCGCGATGCGCTGCTCGTGAAGGTCGGCGACGAGGACGCCGACCTCCTGCTCGGTGCCCCCCTCGCGGATTTCGTCGAGCGACTGCGCGCATCGCCGGCGACCGCAGCGCCGTCGGATGCCGCGGCACCCCGCTCCCCGGCCGTGCTCGCCACGGCGGGGCGAGACGGCGCGACGCTGGTCGACGGCACCGACGAGGTGCACGCGGGCATCGTCGAACTGCCCGGAGCGGTCGTCGACACCATGGGCGCCGGGGATGCGACGCTCTCGGCGGTCGTGCACCACCTCGCGGTGCACGGGGTGCCGAGCGACGTGAGCGGCTGGAGCGCCGCGCTCGAGTCGGCGATGGGGATCGCCGCCGCGACAGTGCGTCACGAGGGAGCGCTGCTGCGGGTGCCGACGCACCAGTCGGAGGGCGGGAGCTGACGAACCGGCCGGCCGCTCAGCGCACGAACCGCGCCTCGAGCACCTGCCAGAAGTCGTCGACCTTCGAGGTGCCGTCGAGCTCGAACCCGTTCCGTCGGTAGAACGCATGCGCCCTCGGGTTGTCGGCGAGCGCCCAGAGGTAGGCCGGCCGATCGCCGATCGCCGTGTCGAGCAGCGCCTGCCCGACACCCCCGCCGTGGAACTCGTCGAGCACGTAGAGGCCCTCGAGCTCGAGGTCGCGCGGCCCGTCGGCGTCGCGGCCGGTGCTCGTGTTCGCCCAGCCGACGACCTCGCCACCGTGCTCACCCCCGTGCTCACCACCGACGACGGCGACCCAGATGCCCATGCGGTGGAATCCCTCGGGCGGCGGGAACACGTCGTTCGCGATCGCGAGGTTCGTCGTCCAGGCCCTGATGCGGTCGGCGTACGTCCACCCTTCGACCTTGTCGCGCGGCACGCGGCCGGGCTCGACGTAGGTCGTCTGGTGGCTGCGCCAGTGCACGCGGGTGATGCCGGGGGCATCGGCGATGACGGCGGGGCGGATGAGGTACCGATCGGGCATGGGCTCCATCCTGCCGTCAGAACGGCCAGATGAGCGGCACGTAGAACACCGCGACGACGAGGAACAGCAGGAGCAGCGGCAACCCGAGCTTCCAGTAGTCGCCGAAGCGGTAGCCGCCGGGCTCGAGCACCATGGTGTTCGCCGGCGTGGCGACCGGCGTGAGGAAGGACGCTGCGCCCGCGACCGTGAGCGCCATCAGGAACGGCAGCACCGAGACCCCGAGGTCGGCCGCCACGACGACCGCGACCGGCGCCACGATAAGCACGGTCGCGGTGTTCGAGATGAGCTGGCCGAGCACCATCGTGAGCGCGCAGATCGCGAACAGGGCGAAGTACGGCGAGCCGTCGCCGACGAGACCGAGCAGGCCGTCGGCGATCAGCGCAGCCGTGCCGGTCGAGATGAACGCCGTCGACAGCGGGATCATGCCGGCGACGAGCACGACCGTCGTCCACGAGATGCTGCGGTAGGCCTGCGTCGGGCTGACCACCCTGGTCAGCACGAGAGCGGATGCCGCTGCGAGCCCCGCGATCGCCGGCGGCACGAGTCCCGTGGCGAGCAGCACCACCATGACGCCGAGGATCGCGATCGCCCGCTTCGCGCCCGCACCGAGCGGCACCGCGCGGCGCATCGTCGCCGGGTCGTCGACGACGAGCACGTCGGGGCCGGCGGTGTTGCGCTCGAGCTCGCCCCACGGGCCGGTGACGAGGAGCGTGTCGCCGGCCTGCAGCAGCGAGTCGGTGCCGAGGAGGTCCTCGCCGCCGCGCTGCACGGCGAGCACGACGAGGTCGCCGCTCGGCGTGCACATGCCGGGGAAGAGGTGCAGGCCGATGAGCGACGAGCGCGGCGCCACGACGACCTCCGTCACCCCCTCGCGCACGCTGATGAGCTCGGTGCCCTCGGGCAGGTGGTACTGCTCGCGCAGCGTGCGCGCGTGCGCGCTCACGTCCTGCGGCAGGCTCGTCGCGACCCGCTCGGGCAGCAGGCGGCGGCCGAGGAGGGAGACGATGAGCAACGTGCCGACGACGAGCGGCACTCCGACAAGACCGAACTCGAAGAAGCCGAACGGGCGCGCGCCCGCGTCGACCGCCGCCTCGCTGACGATGATGTTCACGGGCGTTCCGGTGAGGGCGAGGAGCGACCCCGCGTGCGCCGAGAATGCCAGCGGCGTGAGCATCTGCGACGGCGCGATGCCGGCGCGGGTCGCGACGACGACGACGACCGGGATGAGCGCGGCGACTGCTCCGTTGACGCTGATGAGCGCCGTGACACCCGCGACGAGGAGGCACACGACGAGCAGCAGCGGCCCGCGCTTCGTGCCGGCCCGACCGATGACCTGCTGCCCGGCCCAGGCCGTGACGCCCGTCGAATCGAGTGACTCGCTCACGACGAAGAGGGCGGCGATGAAGATCACCGTGGGGTCGCCGAAGCCGGCGAGCGCCTGCCCGAGATCGAGGATGCCAGTGACCCACAGCGCCACCGAGACGCCGATCGCGACGATGCCGAGCGGCACGCGGTTCGACATGAACGCGATGATCGCGAGCGCCAGGATGACGAGCGTCGTCGCGACTGGGTCCATGGGCACAGACTAGCTGCGAGGCATCCGCTACAGGAGTGGGCCGCGCGACGAACGCAGCCGAGCCGTGACGGCGGATCCGGCGAGGATGCCGAGCGCGATCGCGACCATCGTCGACGCCGTCGTCACGAGGGTGTCGGCACCGGCCTGGTCGCCGCCGAGGATCGTGGCGACGCCGACGAGCCCGATCGCCCCCGGCACGAGCAGCCAGAACGCGGGCAGGAAGCTCACGACGGCGGGCGGGCCGGTGCGCTGCCGGGCCACGAGCACCGCGACCGGCGTCATCACGAGGGCGCCGACGAAGGCCGAGAGCACGCCGCCGAGGAAGACGTCGCCGATCACCTGCGCACCGTAGGCCGAGTAGAGCACCAGCAGGATCCAGATGATCGAGTCGCGGCGACCGCAGTTGTAGACGACGATGCCCACGCCGAACACGGCGACGGCGATCCACGGCGCGATCGGACCGATCGGCTGGGACGCCGTCGTGAAGTCGATGCGCGGCACCCCGACGAGTGCGGCGGCACCGACGATGCCGACGGCGAGCAGCACGAGCTGCATCGTGCCCGCTGCGAGCCGGCCCCCGCCCGACATCATCTGGCCCGTCGCGAGCTCGATGACGCCGGTCGTGAGGAGCGAACCGGGCAGCAGCGTCACGAGCGGTGCGATGAGCGCCGGCAGCACGCCGGGGTCGAGCCCCGCCCTGATGAGCAGGAACACCGCGATCGAGACGCCGAACGCGATCGCCACGGTCACGAGTGCCTGGTAGTCGCGCGAAGCCCGGGCGGAGAGGAGCTGGGCGGCGCCCGCGAACACGCCGAGCACGGCGGCGACCCCCGCCCCCGCCCACGAGGCCCCGAGCAGCACCGAGAGCCCGGTCGAGAGCAGCGCGTACGCCACGACCCGTTGCACGGGCGAGTACGGCAGCGGCTGTTCGCGAAGCCGGCGGATGCGGTGCTTCGTCGTCGCCGGGTCGATCGCACCGGTGCGGGCGGCCTCGACCGTGCGGTTCAGCTCGTCGATCTGCGAGAGCGTGAGCTTGCTGTTGCCGCTCGCGACGGCACCGGTGCTGAGCTCGCCGACGCCGCGGGCCGACACGATCAGGGCGGTCGGGAAGACGATGATCTCGGTCGCCGGCGCGGCGTTCACCGTGGCGATGTCGAGGAGGGCGGTGTGCACGGTCGTCACCGAGTAGCCGGCGTCGATCATCGCCTCGCCCACCGATTCCATCGCGGCGAGCGTGACCGCGGGCGGCGGGGTGGTGCCCGGTGCCGGCCCGCCCGGCGTGAGCACCCCCGTGGCGAGGGGGCCGGTCTCCGTCGCCGCCTCCGTCGCACCGGGCCGGCGGATCGCGAAGAGCACGGCGGCGCTCGCGAGCAGCACGAGCGCCGCGATGATCCACGACCAGGGTGAGCCGGTATCGTCGAGCACCGCGGGCGGCACGGGTTCGAGCACCGGCGCCGGCGACGGCGTCTCGGTCGGCGGCGGCGGCGTCTCGGTCGCCGGCGCCTCGGTGGCGGGTGCTTCGTCGGTCGGCGCCGGCTCCTCGGTGGGCACGGGTTCGACCGTCGGGGTCGGCTCGGGTTCGGGCTCGGTCGGGGGCGGCGTCGATTCGACGGGTTGCTCCGTCGGCACGGGCTCCTCGGCGGACACCGCCGCCCAGGCCGCGATCGGTGCGGCCACGAGGCCGCCGATGCCGAACCAGACGGCGACGCCGACGCCGAAGATCGCGATGACGATTCGCACGCGCCCCCCGGCTGACATGTCGCTCACTGTAGTCTCGGCCGCCGAGCGGTCTCAATGCCCGTGCCGTATCGCCGATGACCGTTGTGTCGCTACTGTGAGCAGAAGCAGCCGGGAACTCGGGGGGACGTTCATGAGCATGCAGGCCGAAGCATCCGTCGCCGCCCCGATCGCGAAGACCTCGTGGCTCGCGCTCATCGTCGTCGTGATGACGCAGATCCAGGCCTCGTTCGCGGTGAACGCGCTCACGGTCTCGATGGCGGGCATCACGACCGACCTCGACACCCCCGCGAGTTCGGTCGGCACGGCGATCACCGCCGGCACCTTCGCGATGGCCGCCTTCATCCTGCTCGGGGCGAAGGTCGGGTCGCGCTTCGGCAGCCGCGGCGTGTTCCAGATCGCCGTCGCGATCCACGGGGTGGCCATGCTCGGCGTCGCGCTCAGCGTCTCGCCCGCCATGCTCTTCATCGCGCAGGCCTCATCCGGCGCGGTCATCGCGCTCATCGCTCCCGCGCTCACGGTCTTCATCGCCACCAACTACCACGGGCCGCAGCAGGGCAGGGCGATCGGCCTCCTCGCCGCGGCGATCCCCGCGGCCGGCGTGCTGGCGCTCCTGCTCGCGGGCTGGTTCGCGAACACGATCGGCTGGCGCTGGTCGTTCGTGCTCATGGTCGCCCTCGCGGTCGCCAACCTGCTGCTGAGCTTCAGGCTCAAGCGCGTGCCCGCCCAGCCCGGCCTCTCGATCGACTGGACGGGCGCGATCCTCGCGGCGGTCGCCGTCATCCTGCTGAGCTTCGGCTTCTCGGGGCTCTCGACCTGGGGCGTGTGGCTCGCGACGAGCCAGGCCCCGTTCGACATCCTCGGCATCTCCCCCGCGCCGCTCCTCGTCATCGCCGGACTCGTCGTCGGCCAGGTCTTCTTCTCCTGGCTGCGACGCCGAGGGCGCGAGGGCAAGCCGAGGATCTTCGACCTGCGCGTGCTCGCGACCGGCTCCGAACGGGCGATCACGGCGTGCATGGCGATCATGCTGTTCGTCGGCACCGCGGCGAACTTCCTGATCCCGCTCTACATCCAGGTCGTGCAGGGCCGGTCGAGCATCGAGACCTCGTTCTCGATCATCCCCTACACGCTGTCGATCTTCCTCGCCTCGACGTTCGTCGCCTCGCTCTACGGCCGGTTCACGCCGCGGGCGATCGCGAGCGCCGGCTTCGTCGTCGTGGCGTCGGCGCTCACGCTGCTCGCGTTCACCGTGCGCGGCGAATGGAGCCAGGGCTTCGTCGTCGCCGGACTCATCCTGCTCGGCCTCGGTCAGGGCGCGATCGTCGCACTCGTCTTCAACACGCTGCTCTCCTCCGCACCGAAGCAGCTCGCCGGCGACGTCGGCGCCTGGCGCGGCCTCGTGCACAACCTCTCGGGCAGCGTCGGCATCGCGGTGGCCACCGCCTTCGCCGTCGGCA
This sequence comes from Agromyces sp. NPDC056965, assembly GCF_042673425.1. Lineage (NCBI taxonomy): Bacteria > Bacillati > Actinomycetota > Actinomycetes > Micrococcales > Microbacteriaceae > Agromyces > Agromyces sp. NPDC056965. The sequence goes on from NZ_JBHURI010000056.1 coordinate 11,525, forward strand.
TGCTCTCGACGCTGCTGCTGAGCGGCGCGCAGGAGCACCCCGAGATCTCCGACGAGCTCATCGCGCAGGTGAACATCAACGAGGCCGACTTCCTCACGAACGAGCAGCTCGCGGCCGTGCTCGAGTCCCGGGCGAGCGGCCCGCAGCTCGATGCCGCCATCGTGGTCAACGCCGAGGCACGGCTGCAGGCGCTCAAGGTCTCGCTCCTCGGACTCGCGGCGCTGTCGCTGCTCGCGATCGTGCCGGCGACCCGCATGCCCGGGCGACGCCGCGACGAACTGCCCGAGAAGCTCGAGCCCGACGACGACGACCCGATCGACCCCGTCGACCTCGACGACGTCAACGACCTCGATGGCCTCGGCCTCGACGACCTCGACCGGAAGGAGGCGCTGCCATGACCCGCGGCGCGAACAAGCTCATCCCCGACGACTTCGACGCGGTGTCGTCGCTCGCCGACTCCCCCGCGGTGGCGCTCGACGAGACGCTCGCCGACATCGAGGCGACGGGCGTGCTCGTCACCACTCCGGTGGCCGCCGCCGAGTCGATCGGAGGACTCGACCAGGCGGCCTGGGAGCGCGCCGGATTCGAGGCGAAGCCCGGGCAGACCCTCTTCATCCCGGGCGGCGACCCGGTCGTGCTCGTCGGCGGCGGGCCGGCCGCCGAGCTGACGGTCAACGGGCTGCGCGACGCGACGGCGGCCCTCGTTCGCGCAGCAGCCAGGTTCTCGCGCGTCGGGTTCGAGATCCCGGCGCTCGGTGCGCTCGACCGTGCCGCAGCGGGCCAGGCGATCGCCGAAGGCGCGGCCCTCGCCCGGTATCGCTACACGGGGCGCTCGACGACCCCGCCGCGTGCATCGCTCGAACGGCTCGCACTGCGCGTCGGCGATGTGCAGCCGTCGACCGGCGATGCCGCGGAGCTCGCCGCCGGCATCGAGGTGGGTCTCGTCACCGCCCGAGCGGCGAACGTGGCGCGCGACCTCGCGAACACTCCTCCCGGCCACCTCACCGCGACCGACCTCGCCGACGTCGCGGTGTCGCTCGGCGCTCGATTCGGGTTCGACGTCGAGGTGTTCGACAGGCAGCAGCTCATCGACCTCGGCTGCGGGGGGCTCCTCGGCGTCAACCGCGGCTCGATCGAGGAACCCCGCATGGTGAAGCTGCGGTACACGCCCGCCGGCGCCTCGACCGGGCACCTCGGGCTCGTCGGCAAGGGCATCATGTACGACTCGGGCGGCATCAGCCTGAAGCCCTCCGACCCGATGCACCTGCTCATGAAGATGGACATGGGCGGCGCGGCATCCGTGCTCGCCGCATTCACCGCGCTGCGGGCGCTGCGGGCCACCGCGACCGTGACCGGCTGGCTCATGTGCACCGACAACATGCCGTCGGGCTCGGCGTACCAGCTGGGCGATGTGCTGACCGCCCGGAACGGCACGACCGTCGAGGTGAAGAACACCGACGCCGAGGGACGGCTCGTGATGATGGACGCCATCGCCCTCGCGAACGAGGAGGGCGTCGACACGATCATCGACATCGCGACGCTCACGGGCGCCGCCCTCATGGCGCTCGGCGCCTCGACCGCCGCGCTGTTCGGCAACGACGAGACGACGCTGGCCTCGGTCGAGCGGGCCTCGGCGGCGACCGACGAGCAGGTCTGGCGGATGCCCCTCGAGCGCCGGTACCGCAAGCAGCTCGACTCGGAGGTCGCCGACCTCTCGAACCTCGGCGGCACCTTCGCCGGCGCGACGACGGCGGCGCTCTTCCTCGACCACTTCGTGGGCGCGACGCCGTGGGCGCACCTCGACATCGCGGGCACCATGCAGTCGGATTCCGACGACTCCTGGCGTTCGAAGGGCGCCACCGGATTCGGCACCCGCATCCTCATCGACGTGGCGCGGGGCTTCCAGCCCGCGCGCTGACGCGGAACGGAGGTCGCGACGGGTCGCTGCACCGCGTCAGTGGGGCACGCCGTCGGTCAGCGGGGCACGCCGTCGGTCAGTGGAGCACGCCGGCGCGGTACGCCGCTTCGGTGCGGGTCGCCGCGCCGAGCTTGCGGAGGATCGCCGAGACGTGCACGCTCGCCGTCTTGCCGCTGATGAAGAGCCGCTCGCCGATCTGGCGGTTGCTGAGCCCCTCGGCGATGAGTTCGAGCACCTGCCGCTCTCGGGCGGTCAGCTCGGCGGTCGCGTCGGCGTCGGATACAACGGGGCCCGCGATGCCCGGCCCGGCACCGACCTTCGGCCGGCCCGAGCCCATGCCGCCGTCGAGCGCGAGCGCGGCCGCGGCCGCGACCTGTTCGACCCGGTCGCGCACCGCGCCGACCCCGCCGCTCAGCGCGAGGTCGAAGGCGCTCTGCAACGTGACCTTCGCCGCAGTACGGTCGCCCGCTGCGAGCTCGGCCTCGCCCTGGCGCACGAGGGCGTAGGGCGCGAGGTAGCCGGGGGCCTTGGGCGCGGCCGCGGCCTTCGCGGCGGCCTGCCATGCCGCGGCGTCGGAGCCCGGCACCCCCTCGGGCGATTCGGCGAGCTCGGCCTCGAAGAACGCCGCCCAGAGCGGCTGCGTCGGCCACGGATGCATGCGTTCGAGCACCGCGCGGAGCGCCGGCTCGGCGGCGCTGATCTCCGCCGTCAGCGTGTCGGGGAGGCCGCCGGCACGCTCGACGGCGCCGGCGCGGGCGGCGGCGACCACCCGGGCCGCGACCCAGATGAGCGGCAGGCCGTACCCGGGCAGCGGCACGTCGCGCGCCTCGAGCACTCGCTTGGCCTCGTGCCAGGCCTCGGCGACGTCGCCGCCGGCGAGGGCGACCTCGGCCGTGACGCGACTCACGCTGAGGCGGGTCTGCGCCTCGACCTCCATGATCTCGGTCATGATCGATCGCGCCCCGCGCAGCTGCTCGGCGGCGCGCACCGGGTCGCCGAGCCAGAGCGTGGCCCAGATGCGGGCACGCTGCAGGTAGACGCCGAACGGACCGGGAGGGTCGAGGGCGAGCGCCCGCACGATGAGCGCCTCGGCACGATCCCATTCGCCGAGCGCGAAGAGCGGGTCGACGGCGTTCGAGGCGAGGATGACGCCGGAGCTGCGCTCGACGCCCTGCGCCCGCGCCTGCTCGAGGCCCTCTTCGGCGAGGCGCACGGCCTCGGCGTGATCGCCGACGAGGAAGTACAGGTCGGAGGCGTTGACCCAGTAGCGGAGCATCGCGGCTCCGTCGCCGTGGGCCAGTCGACGCGCGCGCTCGAGCCCGGCGAACCCGGCCTCGACCTCGCCGCGGCTCGCCCGGCTCACCGCGGCGACGTTGGTCGCGATCGACGCGTAGCGGGGGGACTCGATCTCGGTCGCCACGGCGAGGGCGCGTTCGGCGGTGTCGACGGCCTCGTCGAGCCGGCCCTCGATCATGAGACGGCCCGACAGGGCGGTGAGCGTCGTCATGCGGAGTTCGCTCGACCCGTCGCCGAGCACCTCGAGCGCCTCTTCGAGCACGGGGATCGACCCCGGCCGCCCCACGTTGGCGAGGTACATCGCCTTGTCGCGCAGGAACCTCGGATACTGCGGGTCGTCGCGCGGGCACTCGGCGAGCGCGGCCTTCACGAGGGTGAGACTGCGCTCGCCCTCGCCGGCGTTGCGCAGGTGCGACGCCGTGCGCCCCATGAGCTCGAGCTTCGTCATGCCCGCCGACCGCTCGGCATCGGGCACGACGTCCCACAGGCCGAGCGCCCGCTCGCCGAGCTGCGCGGCGGTCGCGTATGCGGCCGCGGCCCGTGCTTCGCGCATCGCATGGATCGTGGCGGGGAACGCCCGTGCCGCGTCGTGCGCGCCGAGCCAGTGGAACGAGATCTCCGCCGCGAGCCGCCTCGTGCCCGCAACGGCCGCCGCCTCGTAGGCCTCTGCGTACCTCGCATGGAATCGCGCGCGCTCGCCGGGAAGCAGGTCGGCGAGGATCGCCTCGCGCACGAGGGCGTGCCGGAACGCGTAGTCGTCGCCGTCGACCGTGAGCACGCCGGCCAGCACGCTCTCGCGGGCCGCGGCGTCGAGGTCGCCCGCGCTGCCGTCGAAGACGGCCTCGAGCAGGGCGTGCGAGATGCGCACGCCGCCGACGCTGACGACGCGCAGCAGTGCCTGCGCCGACTCGGAGAGCCGCTCGTACCTGGCCAGCAGCAGCTCGCGGAGGGTGTCGGGCAGGTCGCTCTCGTCGCGGCAGCCGTCGAGGCCGACGAGCTCCTCGATGAAGAACGGCACGCCGTCGCTGCGACGGAAGACCGTGTCGATCACGGCATCGGTCGGCGACTCGCCGACGAGCGACTTCGTGAGCTTGCGCACCTGGGTGCGGGTGAGCCGGGACAGGTCGCGGCGCTCGACCCACCGGTCGCGTTCGGCCTCGGTGAGGAACGTGCGGAGCGGATGCCCCCTGGTGACGTCTTCGCTGCGATAGGTGAGCACCGTGAGCACGCGGCTCGAGCCGAGCGCGCGCATGAGGAACCTGAGCAAGGCGAGCGTCGCCGCGTCGACCCAGTGCAGGTCTTCGATCGCGAAGACGATGGGCCGCTCGCGCGAGAAGGTCTCGAGCAGCACGGCGATGCCCTCGTGCAGCTGGCCCGTCGCCGCGCCGACTCCGGCGGGCGCGGCGGTCGCGGCCGCGGCGGGGTCGGATGCCGTGAGTTCGGGCAGCAGCGCCGCGAGCGCCGGGCGACCGGGGCCTGCGGCTTCGAGCACCCGCTCGGGTCCGACATCGGCGATCAGCGTGCGCAGCGCCGCCTTCACGGGCGCGTAGGGCGCGGCGACGCTGCCGAGGTCGACGCACTGCCCGGCGAGCAGGCGCACGTCTGATGGCAGCCCGCGCTCGAACTCGCGCACGAGCCGCGTCTTGCCGATGCCGGCCTCGCCGCCGATGACGACGGTGAAGGGCGCGCCGGCGCGCACCTCGTCGAGGCGCTCGTTGAGCCTCGCGAGGTCGGCGTCACGGCCGACCATGGCCGCCGCTGACGTGGTCACGATCTCATCGTGCCACGTCCCTCCGACAGCGTCAGCCGCTGCGGCCCCCGTGATCGCGGAGGGCGGAATCGGCGGGGCGATCGAGCGCGCGACCTCCGCCGCGGTCGTCGCCGTGCTCACCGCAGGGCGAGGCGCGGTGCCCGGTGCATGCGGCGGTGACGACGAGCCGGTTCCGGCGACGCCCCCACGTCGTCGGAACCGGCCTCGTCGATGCCCCGCCGCAGGCCGAGCTGGCGCTCGGCGCGGTGCACGTCGTTCTGATGCGCGTGCAGTGCCATGAAGTCTGCCGAGAACTGCATGTTGCCCCTCCTGGGTCGTTCCGATCGTTCGACCGGATGCCTCCAGCGTGCGCTCTGAGGCACCTGGGGCTCATCGGGCGATCGCCCTACTTTCCCGCCGCGGCACCTCAGATCCACCCGAGGAGGCAGGAGCACGCACGCGATCGCGATCGCGCGCGTGCGCTCAACCGAGGATCGTGGGCGTCCGGCGGTAGCCGTCGCGGCCGAACTGGACGACTGCGGCGGAGATCGCCACGACGGCGACCATCGCGAGCACGGCGAGGAACAGTATCGAGAACATGGCGCACCTCCCTTCTGCGGATCTCCATGGAATCTGACGAAACCTCAATGAAGCCTGCCGTCGGGCGCCAACGACGTCGTCAGGGCGGCCACCGAATCCGGTGTCGGGGTGCCCGCCGGGGTCAGCACCGAGGGCTCGGGTGCGCCCCATCGGCGGCCGAGCGGCACGACGCCCGCCCAGACGGAGTGGTCCTCCCCGTCGTCGGCGGCCTCCGACGCCCCCGCCGCCCGCGTCTTCATGACGACGTCGTCGAGCCGGAGCTGGAGCACGCGCGTCGCGGCGACCTCCTTGCGGGTCATCGCGCGCACCTCGTCGGCGCGGCCCGGCATGAGCCGCTCCGAGAGGGCGAGGAGTGCGGCATCCGCTCGCTCGCCGTCGACGGGCTCGAGCACGCCGTACGCGACGGCGCTGCGGTAGTTCATCGAGCTGTCGAAGAGGGAGCGGGCGAAGACGAGTCCGTCGAGCGCGGTCACCGCGAACGCGACCGTCCGCCGCTCGGATGCCGCGCGCAACGCGAACCCGCCGCCGGTCGATCCGTGCACGAGCACGTACTCGCCGTCGCGGGCGTAGCCCATCGGCACGACGATCGGCACGCCGTCGACGACGGCGGCGAGATGCCCGACGAGCTCGGTGTCGAGCAGCTCGAAGAGGGCGTCGCGGTCGGTCGTCTGACGCTCTGACATGCGTCGGATGCGTCGGGCGGCGGGGGTCGGGGGTGTCTGGTCGATCGTGGTCACCCTTCGAGTCTCGGCAGTACACTGGTCGCACTCGTAGTCCAGTTCTCGCAGAATCGACCAGTCCAGTCAGGAGTCGCGTGGACGGCCCGATCATCGACGTCGATCGCAGTTCCGCCGTGCCGCTCGGCGCGCAGCTCGTCGACGAGCTGCGCCGGCGCGTGCTCGGCGGCAGCCTCCGCCCCGGCGACCCGGTGCCGTCGACCAGGGCGCTCGCGAGCGCGATCGGCATCTCGCGGAGCGTCGTCGTCGCCGCCTACGACCAGCTCGCGGGCGAGGGCTACCTCGACTCGAGGCAGGGCGCGGTCACCCGCGTCGCCGAGCTCCAGCCGCGTACCGAGCGGGCAGCGGATGCCGCGGCAGCCGGCCCCGGCACGACGGCTGCGCGGTCGGCTTCGCCATCGGTCGAGGCCGCCCCCGCAGAGCCCCGCATCAACCTCCTGCCCGGCCGCCCGTCGACCTCGCGCGTCGACACGCGCTCGTGGCGCACGGCCTGGCGCCGCGCCGCTGCGCTCGAGATCCCCGCCGACTCCCCGCCCCCGTTCGGCGTGCCGCGGCTTCGGGCCGAGATCGCCGACCACCTGCGTCACGCGCGCGGGCTCGACTGCTCGCCCGACGACATCGTCGTCACCGCGGGCACGAGCGAGGCGCTCGGACTCCTGGCGTCCGTGCTCGGGCGCGGCACCGGGCGTGCTCCCGCGCTCGCGATCGAAGACCCCGGCTACCCCTCGGCGCGGCGCCTCTTCGAACGGCGCGGCGTGCGAACGCACCCCATCGGCGTCGACCGCGACGGGTTCGACGTCGAGGCCCTGCGGCGCCTGCCGCTCGCACCCGACGCCGTCATGGTCACGCCGAGTCACCAGTACCCGCTCGGCGGGCGCCTGCCGGTCGCGACCCGGCTCGAACTGCTCGCCTGGGCCGGGGCGCACGACGCCCTCGTGATCGAGGACGACTACGACAGCGAGTTCCGCCACCTCGGGCCGCCCCTGCCCGCGCTCGCCTCGCTCGACCGCAGCGGCCGCGTCGTGCTCGTCGGCAGCCTCTCGAAGGTGCTGACGCCGTGGATCCGGCTCGGCTACCTCGTGCTGCCGCCGACGAACTCCGGGCTGCGCGACGCGATCGGCGCCTCCCGCGACGACGAGGCCTGCCCCGTTCCCGGCATCGCCCAGCACGCGATCGCCGAGCTGCTCGCGAGCGGCGCCGTGCGCCGGCACATCGCGGTCTCCCGGCGCGAGTACGCCCACCGGCGCGGACTCGTGCTCGCCGCGCTCGACGGCCTCCCGGGCGCGCCGCTCTCGGGTCTCGACGGCGGCCTGCACGCGGTCGTCGAGCTGTCGGATGCCGCGGCATCCGCTGCCCTCGTGAACCGGCTCGACGGCGAAGGCGTGGCCGTCGCGCCGCTCTCCGACTACTCGGCGGCCTCCGGCCCCGGGCGTCCGGGCATCGTGTTCGGCTACGCCGCGCCGAGCGACACGCAGCTCGTCGAGGGGCTCGCGCGCATCCGCGGCGCGCTCCTCGACCGGCTCGATCCGGCCGCTCGACGAGTCGACGCGAGCGCTCGGAATCCCGCCGCGAATACGACGAAGGTCGACCTGTCGACGACCCGACCCGACCCGGTAGGGTGAACCGACCGGCGCGCCGAGGGCGGCGCGCCGCCCTACCGTTGGAGGCCCGATGCCGCGCGCACTCGGTCGAATCGGGGCATCCGGCGTCCTCGGATCGCTCGCCGTCTCGGCGACGCTCGTGCTGGGCGGGTGCGTCGCAGCCCCCACGCCGCCGCCGGTCACGATCTTCGCGACCGTCACCGCGACGCCGAAGCCGACGCCCACTCCGACGCCGACCGCCGCCCCGGTCGAACCCGCTCCGGCCCCCGCGCCCGAACCGGTGCCGAACGCCCCCGCGCCGGTCTACGAACCCGGCCCCGCCGTCGACCTCGGCGCGATCGACGGGGCGGGCGGCACCCCGGTGCTCGACGGCACCGGCATGCCCGTCAGCTACACGGTCGTCTCGGGCGACCACTTCTTCGACATCGCCCAGCGCTTCGACCTGCCGCAGCAGCAACTGCTGCGGATGAACCCGCAGGTGCACGACTTCGGCGAGAACGTCTACATCGGCGACGTCATCAACCTCGACTGGACGAAGACCGGATGATCCTGGCCGCCGAGGCCGATGTCATCGTCACGATCGCGCCGTGGAACCCCTGGCCGATCGCGATCCCGTTGGTCGTGCTCGTCGCGGGCGTCGTCGTCTCGTTCATCGGCACGCGGCGCCGCTCGAAGCCGGTCCGCGAGCTCGGGTTCGTGCTCTTCCTCGTCTCGGCGCTCACCGCAGGGGCCATGGCGTGGGTGCTGTCGGGCATCTGGGACACGCAGGCCCGCGAGCAGGCGCTCGAGGAGCTCGGCTACGTCTCGCCGACGTTCAGCGGCGGGATGGCCCTCTCGGCGACCGGCCTGCCGCCGATCGACTTCTCGGCCGAGCGCGCCGACGGCACGCGGGTCAGCGGCAGGCTCATCGACCAGGGCGGCGGTCGCTGGCTCGTGAAGGTCGGCGGCTAGCGCCGGGTCTCGGGGCCTCCGGGCCTCAGGCGAAGAGCGCCTGACCGACGAACTCGCCCTCGGCGACACCGCCCGGCACGGCGAAGATCGCCGAGCCCACGTGCTTCAGGTATTCGTTCAGCCCGTCGCTCGCGAGGTTCCGCTGCACGTCGATGAACTGCTGCGGCGAGCGCTGGAACGACAGGAAGAAGAGCCCCGCGTCGAGCCGCCCGAGCGAGTCGTTGCCATCGACGAAGTTGTATCCCCTGCGGAGCATACGTGCGCCGCCGTTCGTCGTCGGGTGGGCGAGTCGCACGTGCGCGTTGGTGTCGATGAGCGGGGCGTCCGTCGCACCGGTCTTCTCGAAGTCGGGCTCGGTGAACTCGGTGCCGCCCGAGAGCGGGGCGCCCTCGCCCTTCGACCGCCCCACGAGCATCTCCTGCTCGCCGAGCTGCACGCGGTCCCAGTTCTCGATGATCATGCGGATGCGACGTGCCACGAGGTAGGAGCCGCCTTCGAGCCACGCGGGCTCGTCGCTCCCGCCCACCCAGATCTGCTCGTCGACGGTCGCGGTCTCCTCGGCCTTGACGTTCGCGGTGCCGTCCTTGAAGCCGAAGAGGTTGCGGGGTGTCGCCTGCGTCGTCGAGGTCGACGACGTGCGACCGAAGCCGAGCTGCGACCAGCGCAGGCTCGCCCGGCCGAACGCGATGCGGCTGAGGTTGCGGATCGCGTGCACGGCGACCTGCGGGTCGTCGGCACATGCCTGGATGCAGAGGTCGCCGCCCGAGATCTCGGGCACGAGCGCGTCGCCCTGGAACCGCGGCAGCGGCTCGAGCAGGGCGGGCCGCCGGGTGGCGATGCCGAAGCGGTCGGCGCCCGCGGCGTCGGCGAAGAGCCCCGGGCCGAATCCGAAGGTGATCGTGAGCCCGCTCGCGGGCAGGCCGAGCGCTTCACCGGTGTCGACCGGCGGCGCGTAGTCCGAGCCGCCGACGGCGCCGCCCTCTGCGACCTCGAGGCCCTGGGTCAGGCGGGCCGCTGCAGCCGTCCACTCCGTGAGCAGTGCGATCAGTCCGTCGCGGTCGAGGGTCTCCGCCACGTCGAAGGCCGCGAAGTGCAGGCGGTCCTGGGCGGGGGTCACGATGCCGGCCTGGTGCGCCCCGAAGTACGGGTACACGGATGCCGCGGGGCCCGGCGCATCCGCCCCGCCCGTCGCGGCGACCGCGACACCGGCCCCTGCGGCTGCGCCGACGACGGCACCGGCCGCGCCCGCACCGAGGAAGCCGAAGAGCTGGCGACGGCTGACACCCGAGGCGGAAGGCGCGTCGGGTGCGGCCGCGGGCTCGGCCCCGACTCCGGTGCCGGACTCGGGGTGCGCCTCGGCCGGCGACACACCCTGCGCGTCACCGGCCGTCGAGCGGGATTCGTTCATCAGACCCCGAGCACCGTTGCGGTGAGCTGCGAGAGCGGCTCGGCGAGCGAGTTGACCTCGTCGCTGAGCGTCTTCTTGTCGGCGTCGGTGAGGGTCGCGTAGTCGACGAAGCCCGACTCGAGCGAGCCGTACTCGGCGAGCGCGGCCTCGAGGGCCGTGAACTGCTCGTCGATCTCGGTGGCGAGGGCCGCGCCCTCGTCGCCCTTCGACTCGGCGAGCGCGCGCACCGCGCCGAAGGCGACGCCGGCGCCCTGCACGTTGGCGGCGAAGTCCGAGAGGTCGGTGCCCGACCACCAGTCCTCCTCGCCCGTGATCTTGCCCGCGGCGACCTCGTCGAGCAGGGCGATCGCGCCGTTCGAGATGTCGGCGAGCGAGACGGTGAAGTCCTTCGCGGTCACGAGGTCGTGCAGCTCCGTGACATCCGCGCCGAGGCCGTCGGCGTAGGCCCGGCGCTCCTCGGGCGTCGACGGCGCCCAGTCCTTCAGGGCGTCCTGCCCGTCGGAGTTCAGGTCACCGGCCGCCGGCGGCCAGAGGTCCTTCTCGATGCGGTGGAAGCCGGTCCACTCGAGGCCGTCGGCCACGGCGTCGACCTCGCGGAAGTCGATCTTCGGGTCGAGGTCGCCGAACGCCTCGGCCGTCGGCTCGATGCGCTCGTAGGGCACGCGGGTCGCGGCGAAGAGCGAGCGCGCGGTCTCGTCGTCGCCGGCGGCGTAGGCCGCGGCGAAGGCCTCGACGAGGGGCAGCAGCTCGGCCGACTGCGAGCGCACGTAGGCGAGGTACTCGGTGACGGCCTGGTCGCTGAGCGCCTGCTCGTCGGCCGACACCGCCGAGGCCTCGCCCGTCACCGTGAACTCGGCGAGGCCGATCGGGGCGCCGACCTGCTGGAACTTGCACGCCGTGTAGTAGGTGCCCGGCTCGAGCTGCGCGGTGAAGTCGATCTCCTGTCCGGGCGTGACGTTCTCCTTCTCGCCCACGATGCGCAGCTGGTCGTCGGCGAGGATCTCGAACTCGTTCACGTCGGTGCCGTTGTTGGCGAGCGCGAACGTCACGGCGCCCGCGGGCGCGGTGGCGGCGGCCACGGCGCATCCGTCGTCGGTGATGTCGACGGCGATCGCCGAGGCGAGATCGGCTTTCGCGACGCAGCCGGTGAGGGCGAGCGCGAGTGCGGTCACGGCAGCGGATGCCGCGAGGGCGCGTCGGGTCATGGAGGCTCCTGGATTCGAGGTGGGGTGAGACGTGGGGGTGATCGGTGGTCAGTTCGCCGCAGCGGGCGTGGTCGTCGGCGAGGCGGGGGCCGCGGCCGCCGTGGGCGCCGGCCGGCGCCGGCGGTGCAGCATGCCGAGGTAGAGCGTCGTCGTGACGGCGACGTACAGCACCCACCCGATGACCTGCGCCCAGGTCGGCTCGGGGGTGAAGTTGAAGATGCCGGCGAGGAGTGCGCTGAACCAACCGCCCGGCGGGATGACCGCCGCGAGGCTGTAGGCGGCCTGCCCCTGACCGGGGATGACGCCCGCCTCCTGCAGGTCGCCGATGCCGTATGAGAGCACCCCGGCCGCGACGAGGATGAGGAAGAGCCCGGTCCAGGTGAAGAACTTCGACAGGTTGATGCGCACGAGGCCGCGCGAGATGCCCCACGAGATGACGATCGCGGTGACGATGCCGAGCAACGCTCCGATGGTGCCGAGCACGGGATCGCTGCCACCCGAGACGCTCGCCCAGACGAAGAGGGCGGTCTCGATGCCCTCGCGCCCCACCGAGAGGGCGCCGAGCACCACGATCGCCACCCAGGAGTGGTCGATCGCGGCGTCAACCCTGCCGCGCAGTTCCGCGGAGAGCGTGCGCCCGTGCGTGCCCATCCAGAAGATCATCCACGTGACCATGGCGACGGCGACGAGCGAGAGCACGCCGCCGAGGATCTCCTGCGCCTGGAAGGTCATCGCGTACGGGCCCCAGGTGAGGAGCGCGCCGACGCCGAGCGAGACGGCGACCGCGATGCCGATGCCGAACCAGAGGCGGCCGAAGAGGTCGCGGCGGCCGATCTTGCCGAGGTATGCGACGAGGATGCCGACGATGAGCCCTGCTTCGAGGCCTTCGCGGAGGCCGATCAGGTAGTTGGCGAGCACGCGCGTCTCCCGGTACGAACGGAGTGGATTGAGCTAAGGCTAACCTAAGTCTCTCGATCCCGCGAACCCCGATCATGGCGTCCGATTCCCGTGCTGAACGCGGTTTTCGCCGGCGCTCGACACCGGCCCGGCTCGGGGGCGTAGCGTGGGAACGTGCTGACTCCGCCGAAGACCGACAAGCGACCCATCGAACGCGTGCACCACGGCGACGTCGTCGTCGACGACTACGAGTGGCTGCGCGAGAAGGACGACCCCGAGGTGCTCGCGCACCTGCACGAGGAGAACGCCTACACGAAGGCGAAGACGGAGCACCTCGCGATCCTGCAAGAGCAGGTCTTCGAGGAGATCACGACGCGCACGAAGGAGACCGACCTCAGCGTGCCCACCCGCGAGGGCGACTGGTGGTACTACACCCGCACGGTCGAGGGCAGCGAGTACGGCATCCACTGCCGGGTGCCCGCCGCCGGCGCCGACGACTGGGAACCCCCGGTGACGGATGACTCGGGCTCGCCCCTCCCCGGCGAGCAGGTGCTGCTCGACGACAACGCCGAGGCCGACGGGCACGACTTCTACTCGCTCGGCAGCTTCGACGTCACCGGCGACGGATCGACCCTGCTCTTCGCGACCGACGTCGAGGGCGACGAGCGGTACACGATCCGGCTGCGCTCGCTCGACGGCTCGGGTCGCGAGTACGACGACGTCATCGAGGGCACCTCGAGCGGCGCGACCTTCGACCCCAGCGGGCGCTACGTCTTCTACGCGACGGTCGACGAGTCGTGGCGGCCCGACACCATCTGGCGGCACGAGATCGGCACCGCGGCATCCGACGACGTCTCGGTCTTCACCGAGCCCGACGAGCGCTTCTGGCTCGGGGTCGGCGTGACCCGCAGTCGCAGCTTCCTCGTCATCGAGGCGGGCTCCAACGTCACGAGCGAGACCTGGCTGCTCGACGCCGCCGAGCCGACGGGCTCGTTCTCGGTGGTCTGGCCGCGCAAGGACGGCGTGGAGTACGACGTCGAGCACGTCGTCGCGGGCGGCAAGGACCGCCTGCTCATCGTGCACAACGACGAGGCCGTGAACTTCGAGCTCGTGAGCGTCGCGGCATCCGACCCGCAGGGCGACCGCCGCGTGCTGCTGCCGCACGACCCGGCCGTGCGCTTCGAGGGGGTCGACGCGTTCCGCGACTTCGTCGCCGTCGAGTACCGGCGCGACGGGCTGCCGCGCGTCGCGGTCGCGAAGGTGCCGCCGGCCGGCCTGCCCGCCGGGGCGACGCCCGACGACACGCTGCACGAGCTCGCGTTCGACGAGGCGCTGTTCTCGGTCGGCCTCGCGGGCAACCCCGACTGGGCCCAGCCCACGCTCCGCATCGGGTACACGAGCTTCGTGACGCCCTCGACCGTGTACGACGTCGTCGTCGCGACCGGCGAGCGGCGGCTCCGCAAGCGCCAGGCCGTGCTCGGCGACTACGACGCCACGCGCTACTCGCAGCGCCGCGAGTGGGCGACGGCCGACGACGGCACGCGCATCCCCGTCTCGCTCGTGTATCGGCACGACCTCGTCGACCTCGGCACGCCCGCACCGACGCTGCTCTACGGTTACGGCTCGTACGAGCACTCGATCGACCCCGGCTTCGGCATCCCCCGCTTGTCGCTGCTCGACCGCGGCATGATCTTCGCCGTGGCGCACGTGCGCGGCGGCGGCGAGATGGGGCGGCTCTGGTACGAGCACGGCAAGAAGCTCGAGAAGCGCAACACCTTCACCGACTTCGCCGCGGTCGCCCGCCATCTCATCGACGAGGACATCACGGCCCCCGACCGACTCGTCGCCCAGGGCGGCAGCGCAGGCGGCCTCCTCATCGGGGCCGTCGCGAACCTCGCGCCGAAGTACTTCTCGGGATTCCTCGCCGAGGTGCCGTTCGTCGACCCGCTGACCTCGATCCTCGACCCGTCGCTGCCGCTCACGGTCATCGAGTGGGACGAGTGGGGCAACCCGCTCGACGACGAGGAGGTCTACTCCTACATGAAGTCGTACTCCCCCATCGAGAACGTGCACGTCAACCACTACCCGCCGATCCTCGCGGTGACCTCGCTCAACGACACCCGCGTGCTCTACGTCGAGCCGGCGAAGTGGGTCGCGAAGCTGCGCGACGTCGGCGCCGACCCGCTGCTGAAGATCGAGATGGCGGCGGGCCACGGCGGGGTGTCGGGCCGGTACGCCGCGTGGCGCGAGCGCGCCTTCGCCTACGCGTGGGTCATCGACGCGGCAGGCGCGCACCCGAGCGGCGAGTGAGCCTCGGGTGAGCGGATGCCTCGGCATCCGCTCACCCCGTCGTCAGCGCCGCTCGTAGGTGATGTGCGTCGCGAGCGGCGTGTTCAGCACCTCGACCGGCGTGAGGCCGGGGTCGTCGATGCCGTCGAAGAGGCGTTCGCCGCCGCCGAGCATCATCGGCGAGATCGTGACGATGATGCGATCGATGAGGCCGGCGGCGAGGTACTGCCGCACGGTGCTCGCGCCGCCCGCGATCGAGATGCGCCCGTCGCCGACGGCGGCTCTCGCCTGGGCGAGCGCGTCGTCGATGCCGGTCGTGACGAAGTGGAACGTCGTGCCGCCCTCCATCGGGATCGGGTCGTGCGCGTGATGCGTGAGCACGTAGACCGGCCCGTGGTACGGCGGGTCGTCGCCCCACCAGCCCTTCCACTCCTCGTCGGTCCACTCGCCGCGGATCGGCCCGAACATGTTGCGGCCCATGATGTACGCCCGCGGCGCGAGGATCTGCTCGACGATCGCGGCGTTCTCGTCGGGTTGCTCGAACATCCACCGGTGCAGGTCTTCGCCGCCCTCGCCGAGCGGGTCGGCGAGGGTCTGGTTCGGACCGGCGACGTAGCCGTCGAGCGAGATCGACAGGTTGGCGGTGACGAGGCCGTCGTTGAAGGTCATGCGCGACACCGTACGCCGCTCCGCCGACGCTCGCATCGGTGCATGCGAACGCACCGATTCAGCGCTGAGCGAGCACCGTTCCGGATGTCGCAGGCCGCTGCAAGACTTCAGAAATGTCTCTTCTCTCCGAATTGAGTGAGCGAATCCCAGGCCGGGCCCATGGTCCCGGCGCATCAGAGTACGACGCCGGCCGCACCGTCTTCGCCGGCGTCGGCGAACCCGACGCGGTCGTTCGGCCGCACACCGTCGACGAGGTCGCGGCGGCCGTCGGCCTCGCAGCTGCGGCCGGCATGCCGATCGCCGTGCGCAGCGGCGGCCACGGCCTCCTCCCCGTCGAGGGCGGCCTCGTCGTCGACCTCGCCGAGTTCACCGCGATCGAGGTCACAGACGACGGTCTCGTCTCGGTCGGCGGCGGCGCCCGCTGGGGCGACGTCGCTGCGGCCCTCGCGCCGCGCGGGCTCGGCATCAGCTCGGGCGACACCCGCGACGTCGGCGTGGGCGGCCTCGCCCTCGGCGGCGGCATCGGCTGGCTCGTGCGCGGGCAGGGCCTCGCGATCGACGCGCTGCGCGAGGTCGAGCTCGTGACCGCCGCGGGCGAGGTGCTGACCGTGAACGAGACCTCGCACCCCGACCTCTTCTGGGCGGTGCGCGGTGGCGGCGGCAACTTCGGCGTTGCGACGCGGTTCGTCTTCCAGGCGATCCCCGCAGATGGACTCGTCGGCGGGCTCGTGCGATTCGACCGCTCCGACGTGCCGGCGGTGCTCCGCGCCTGGCGCGATGTCATGCGGGCCGGGCCCGACGAGCTGAACTCGTCGCTCATGCTGCTGCCGCCCTTCGGGCCCGAGATGCCCGGCGGTCCCCAGCTCGGCGTCGCCCTGCAGGGCACCGAGGCGCAGCTCCGCGAGCTCCTCGCCCCGCTGCTCGCGCTGCCCTCGGTCGTCGAGGTGTCGCTCGCGCCGACCGCCTACGGCGACCTGCTCGAAGACGCCCCGCCCGGTCGCCCGCCCTTCCTGTTCGTGGGCGGCAACGGCTTCGTGCCCGAGGTGTCCGACGCGGCGCTCGACGCGGTCGCGGCGGCGTACGCCCGCGAGGTGCCGACGATGGTGCTGCTCCGCGCGCTCGGCGGCGCGTTCTCCCGCGTCGCACCCGACGCGACGGCGATCGCCCACCGCGATGCCGAGGCGCTCGTCATCGTCAACGGCGTGCTCGCGTCCGACGCCTCGTCCGAGCAGCTCGCCGCGGTGAAGGCCGGCAGTGATGCCGCGCTCGCGTTCACGAGCGGCACGTACGGCAACTTCTCGGTCGAGTACGGCGACGAGGTCACGGCGGCGATGTACCCGCCCGCGACGCTCGAGCGCCTGCGCCGCATCAAGGCGCAGGTCGACCCGGGCAACGTGTTCCGCCGCAACCACAACATCACGCCGGCGAGCTGAGCGCGGTCGGCTGAGCACGGTCGAGCGGATGCCGCGGCGC
>NZ_JBHURI010000057.1:0-27314 GCF_042673425.1 Agromyces sp. NPDC056965
GCCTCCGCCAGGCCGGCAGAGGTCGATTCGCGTCATGTCGGCGAGCAGATGTCGCCGGCCGACGGTCAGCGCCGGGCGCGCTCGCCTCGGCGGATGAGTCCGACGATCCCGAAGAGGGCGATGACGACGCCCACGACGATGACCGCCGTGAGGGTCGCGGTGAGCGGGCTCAGCGTGACCATCCAGTCGCCGACGAGATCACGGCGGGCGGGATCGACGAGGACCCAGAGGGTCGTCGCGGCCGCCGTGCCGAAGAGCAGCGCCCAGACGAGGGCGCCCCATCGAACGGTCGGGCGAGCCGTCGGGGCGGGGGCCTCGGGGGCGGTCACCGCCGCATCGTGCGGCGCCGGCGTGACCCAGTCGGGCAGGATCGCCGTGGTCGCGGCATCCGACCCGGTCGTCGGCTGGTCGGAATCGTTCGTGTTCGTGGTCATGATCAGCTTCCCTCGCGGATCTCGATGTGCACCGTGCCTGAGCCCTGCTCGAGCACGATCTTCGCGTCGACGGGGTCGTCGCCCGCCCGGTACTCGCGGACGCCGGCCTCGCCGCCGAGCAGGAGTGCGCCGCGATCGAGACCGCCGATCTGCGGTTCGGAGGTGGAGGAGAAGTCCGGCGAGTAGACGACGATCTCGAGCGGCCCCGCCTCGCTCGCGTCGAGCACGATCTCGGTGTCCGGTTCGACGGTGATCCAGGTGCTGCCGGTGCCCTGCTGCAGCTCGACGACGGGCGGCACGTCGCGCCACCACGGGGTGGCGTGGACGTATGCGTCGCCGAAGGGCTGCACGAGCCGCTGCGAGTGGTCGAGGGCGACGCTGTAGCCAGGCGGCACGAGCACGCCCTGCGGCATGATGGATGCCGCGATGGCGGCCACCGTCATCGCGATCGCGGAGAGCAGGGTCATGAAGGCGAGGCCCCCGCTGCGCCGGCGCCGGAGCGCCGCGACGACCATGCCGATCGAGAGCAGGAGCGTCGCCAGCGCGAGCGCGATCGGGATCGCGAACCCGGCGACATCCGGTGTTGCGAGCGCCCAGATCGCGGCGATCGAGCCGGCGACGAGCGCGAGGCCCAGCACGGTGAACACGAATGCGGCGCTCGCCCTGGGGCGGCTCGCCCGGCGCGCGGTGCGGGCGGCATCGGCCTGGGCGGTGAGCTCGCGGGCCTTCGCCTTGTTCTCGGCCGCGGCCTGGGCCCTGGCGGCCCGTTCGGCCTGCTCCTGACCCGACTTCCACTCGGAATGGGAGATGCGCCATGCCTCGTGCTGGGCACGCCACTCGGCGATGGCCGCGGCATCGGCACCCTCGGCGGGCACGGGCGGCTCGGTGCTCGGCGCGGTCGAGTCGGGCGCGGTCGTGGTCGTGGTCGCGGTCGAGTCGGGCGCGGTCGCGGTCGCGACCGCCGAGGCATCCGAAGCTGCGAATGCAACCGTCGAGGGATGCCCCGGAGCGGTGGCGGTCGTCGCGGAAGCCATTCGCGCGCCGACACCGCCCGGGGAGCTCTGGGAGGCCCGCTGGGCGAGCCAGACGACGAGCGCGATGACGCCGCCGACGAGGAGGAGCACCCACAGGATGCGCAGGGGCCAGCCGAGGTCGAAGCCGAAGACCGGGTCCCTGAACGTCGGCCAGTCGGGCCACCAGCGCCAGCCGAGCCAGCCGCCCTGCACGAGCGGGATGAACCCGATGACGGCCATCACGGCGATGCCGACGATCGCCGGGTCGACGATGCCGCGCACCAGCCGCTCGAAGTGGATCTCGCCGTCGGTGTCGGGTAGCAGCACCCACGCGATCGCGTAGAGCAGCACGAACGGCGCACCGAGCACCGCGACGACGACGACGATGCCGCGCACGATGATCGGGTCGATGCCGAGCCGGGCGGCGACGCCGGCGCAGACGCCGCCGAGCCAGCCGGCCCGTCGCGGCACGCCGAGCCGGCGGAGCCAGTCGTAGAAGCCGGCGCCGGTGCCGGTGCCCGGCGCGGCCGCGGCATCCGCTCGCTGGTGGGTGCCTGCCGCGCCGGGGGCACCGGAGGATGGAGGCGCTCCCGCCGCCCCGTCGGCGTTCGGGCCGGACGCCGCGGAGTCCCCCTTCACGTCGTCCTGCACTGGGTCCGCCTCGGGGGCGGTCGGGTTCGTCTCCATGCTTCGATGCTGGCAGGGGCGCCGGATGCTCCGCCATGGGGTGAATCCCTGATTCGACCCTGAGCGGGGCCGGCGGGCCGGGAGGATCGTCGCCCCGTCTGCTTGGATTGCAGGCATGGAGTCGGGCGCAGATCAGGTGACGGATGCCGCGGCATCCGCGCCCGCCGATGCCGCTGCCTCCTCCCCGCGCCTGACCCGCCCTCGCACGTGCGTGGCCACGGGCGTCTCGGCGGGGCTCGCCGACCATCTCGGCTGGCCCGTCTGGATCGTCCGCACGGCATTCGTCGTGACGAGCCTCGCGAGCGGCGCCGGGCTGCTGCTCTACCTCTGGCTCTGGGCGTTCACCCCGTGGGCGCTGGGCGATGAGCGCCCGACCCGGCGCGCCCCGGTCGCGTGGCTGCTCATGTCGGCCGCCGCCGCGTCGCTGCTCGCGGCGGCCGCAACGAGCCCGCTCGTCGCCGTCGACACGGTCGACGGCGGCCGCGACGGACTCTCGCGGTGGCTGTTCGCAGTGCTCGCCGGGGTCGGCCTCGCCGTGGCATCCGGTGCCTGGGCGAGCTTCATCGACCGACCCGAGCCCGAGCGGGGGCCGCGGCACGAGCTCACGATCCGCATCGTCGCGACCGTGCTGCTCGTGGTGACCGCGGCGGCGCTCGTGCTCGGGCCGACGGCAGCCTGGTACCCCGCGCAGACCTTCCTGGCCGCGCTCGCCGCGGCGCTCGGCATCGGGCTCGTCTATGCGCCGACGCTCGTGACCGCATGGCGCGACCTCACGGCCGAGCGCACGAAGCGCATCCGCGAGGAGCAGCGCAGCGAGATCGCCGCGCACCTGCACGACTCGGTGCTGCAGACGCTCGCCCTCATCCAGAACCGCGCGGGCGCGACCAGCGAGGTCGCCCGAATCGCCAGGGCCCAGGAGCGCGAGCTGCGCGATTGGCTCTTCGCCGGTGACACCCCGGCCGACAGCGACCTCGGCACCGACCTCCGCGACTTCGCGGCCGCACTCGAGATCGACTACGCGGTGACGGTCGACGTCGTGGTCGTGGGGGAGTCGAGGGAGCGCGCGAGCGGCGAGATGGCGGCGGCGGCTCGCGAGGCGATGCTGAACGCCGCGCGGCACGCGGGCGGCGAGGTGTCGGTGTACGTCGAGTCGACGCCCGAGACCGTCGAGGTGTTCGTGCGCGACCGCGGCCCGGGCTTCGCGCTCGCCGACGTGCCCGGCGACCGGCTCGGGGTGCGCGAGTCGATCATCGGCCGCATGCGCCGCGCGGGCGGCTCGGGCGAGGTGCGTCCCGGCGTCGGCGGGGTGGGCACCGAGGTGCGACTGCGGTTCCCGGCCGCCGAACGGATGGAGGCCGGTCGTGGCTGAGCGGGTGCGCGTCGTGATCGTCGACGACCATTCGATCTTCCGGTCGGGCCTGAAGGCCGACCTCGACGAGACGATCGAGGTCGTCGGCGAGGCGCACGACGTCGAGTCCGCGGTCGCGGTCGTCACGGATGCCGCGCCCGACGTGGTGCTCCTCGACGTGCACCTGCCCGGGGTCGCGGTGCCGGCGGGCGCGAGCGGCGGCGCCGAGGTGATCCGGCGCGCCGCGGCATCCGTGCCGGCGACCCGGTTCCTCGCGCTCTCGGTCTCGGACAAGGCCGAAGACGTCGTCGGAGTCATCAGGGCCGGAGCCCGCGGGTACATCACGAAGGGCTCCTCCGGCGCCGACGTGAGCCGGGCCGTGCACGCCGTCGCCGGCGGCGACGCCGTGTTCTCGCCGAAGCTCGCCGGGTTCGTGCTCGACGCGTTCGGTGCGCCGGTGGGGGAGACGGCGTCGGCGAGCGACGAGCTCGACCGGCTCTCGGCGCGCGAGCAGGAGGTCATGCGGCTGATCGCCCGCGGCTACGCGTACAAGGAGGTGGCGGCCGAGCTCTTCATCTCGACGAAGACGGTCGAGACGCACGTCTCGGCGGTGCTGCGCAAGCTCCAGCTCTCGAGCCGGCACGAACTCACGGCCTGGGCGAACGCGCGACGCCTGCTGTAGCCACGTCGCCGCTCGCGGGCCGGTACACGTCGAGCGCGGCGGGCACGATTCGCACGGTCGTGCGGTAGCCGGGCGATGCGGTGCGCGCGGTCGCCTCGACCGGCGCCTCGAGTGCGACCTCGCCGTCGTGCGCGAATCCGGGCGGCTGCCCGTGCCTCGGTCGTACGAGCACCTCGATCGACTCGCTCGTGAACGACTCCAGGCGCTCAGGCAGCAGGCGGATGCGTCGGAGCAACGCGCTCGTGCGACGACCGAAGGCGAGCGATCCGGCGGCGCGCACCCGCGAACCCGCGTGCAGGATCCGGACGTCGAGCACGCCGCCGTCGAGGCGCCGCCGCTGCATCGGCGCTGCGATGCCCGGGTCGTTCGGGCCGACGCCCACGTACAGGGTCCAGACCCGGGCACGCCGCCCGCCGACGACAACGGTCACGGGGGCCGAGCGGCGCAGCACCCGCGCCGCGGCGATGACGGCGGCGAGCCACTTGCCCCAGCGCTCCTCGAGCCGCTCCCGCTCGGCGACGAAGTCGGGGTAGAGGCCGACCGACGCGGTGTTCAGCACCGTGATCGGCGGGCCGTCGGCGAAGCGCAGCTCCGCGACATCCGATCGCACGCCCTCGCCGCGCTGCAGGGCGTCGATCGCGAGGTCGACGGATGTCGCGCCGACCGCGCGCGCGAAGTGGTTGAACGTGCCGCCCGGCACGACGAGGAGCGGCACGCCGGCGGTCAGCGCCTCGTGCGCTACGGCGGCGACCGAGCCGTCGCCGCCGCACACCCCCACGATGCGCGGCGGTTCGTCGCGGGCGAGTGCCGCACGCACGGCGACGGCGGGATCCTCGCCGTCGAGCTCGTGCAGCTCGGCGGACGGCAGGCGCCGCCGGAGCACGTGCTCGGGGTCGGTTCTCACCACGCTCGTGCCCGACGCCCGGTTGACCACGATGAAGACGCCCGTGCCGTCGGAGGATGCCGGCAGCCTGCGGTCGACACCGCTCGACGTCGGGGCGTCGTCTTCGCGCGGGCCCGGTCGCGCCACGATGGTGCTGAGGCCGGCGACCCCGGCGCCGAGCGCGAGCCCGCCGACGACGTCCGAGAGCCAGTGCGCACCGGTGTGCAGCCGCGAGTACGCGACGCCGAGTGCGACCGGGGCCAGTGCCGCGCCGAGGCGGGGCTGCTCGATCGCGACGCCGGTGACGAATGCCGCAGCACTCGCCGAGTGCCCCGACGGGAATGACGGAGTGATGGGCGGCTTCGGCAGGTGCCGGCCGATCGGCACATCGGCGAGCAACGGCCGGTCGCCCCCGAAGACCTGCTTCGCGATCACGTTCGTGAGCGCGCTCGCGACGAGCAGCGAGCCGAGTCCGCGCGCGGCCGTGCGTCGGCGGCCGATGACGACGAGCACGCCCGCGATGGTCCACCAGAGCACGCCGCGGTCGGCGAACCCGGAGACGCGCGACCAGAACCGGTCGGCCATCGGATGGGTGCGGCGGGCGTTCACCGCGCGGGCGGCTGCGGCATCCGCGCGCCGCACCCATGCGGGCAGGATCCTCGTCCGTTGGACGGCGACGCGCACGCTGCGGAAGGCCACGCCGCCATCGTAGGCGTGGTGCTTCGCGCCGTCGACGGGTTGCGCCGGGCCCGACGGGACCTGTCGGAAGAAACTTGCTATTCAGTGTTGCTAACTACCGGTACTTGTGCTTACTATGTACCGGTAATCAGTCACACCGAGTAGTGAGAGGAGGGGTTCCATGGGCAAGCAGACGACCGAGATGCTGAAGGGCACGCTCGAAGGCATCGTCCTCGCGATCCTCGCCGTGAGTCCGGCATACGGGTACGAGATCACGGCCCGACTTCGCGACGAGGGCTTCTCCGACATCGCCGAGGGCACCGTCTACGCCCTGCTGGTCAGGATCGAGCAGCGCGGCCTCGTCGACGTCGAGAAGGTTCCGTCGGAGAAGGGCCCGCCCCGCAAGGTCTACACGATCAACGCGCAGGGCGGCGAGTATCTCGCCGAGTTCTGGAGGACCTGGAGCTTCCTCGCCGAACGGATCGAACAGCTCCACAGCCGCATCGAACAGCGGGCGGTGCACGGCAGCGAACAGCCGACAGCACGCCGCATCGAACAGCGGGCGGTGCACGGCATCGAACAGCCGACAGCACGCCGCATCGAACAGACGAACGAAGAAGGAGTGTAGCCATGGCTGCCAAGTGGTACGAGCTGATCACCGGATCGCTCGACGACAAGAAGGCGTACCGCCAGTACAAGGCCCGCATCGCGGCCCTGCCCGAGCCCTACGGCGCCGCCGCGAAGGCCTTCGAGCGGTACTTCATGTACAACGGCGGCATCACCGACGGCGACCCCGCCGTGATGATCACGATGCTGAACGACTTCGCCGACCTGTGGGAGCGGGCCGCCGTCGACGGGACGCCGGTCGAGGACATCGTCGGCGACGACCCGGTCGAGTTCGCCGAGGCGTTCGCCGCGGCGTACGCCGGCAAGCGCTGGATCGACAAGGAGCGCAACCGCCTCACCGAAACCATCCAGAACCTCGAACGGAAGGAAGAAGAGCGATGACCACCGCAACAGCGATCCGGGTGCAGGGCATCCAGAAGTCGTTCAAAGACCTGCACGTGCTCCGAGGCGTCGACTTCGAGGTCGCGGCGGGCAGCATCTTCGCCCTGCTCGGCTCGAACGGCGCGGGCAAGACCACCCTCGTCCGCATCCTCGCGACGCTCGCGAAGGCCGACGCCGGCACCGCGACCGTCAACGGCCTCGACGTCGCCGCGAACGCCGCAGAGGTGCGGGGGGCGATCAGTCTGACCGGCCAGTTCGCCGCCGTCGACGAGGTGCTCACGGGCCGTGAGAACCTCATGCTCATCGCGAAGCTCCGGCACCTGAAGGAGCCGGGTGCGATCGCCGACGAGCTGCTCGCCCGCTTCTCGCTCACCGAGGCAGGGGGCCGCAAGGCGGCGACCTACTCGGGCGGCATGCGCCGCCGGCTCGACATCGCGATGAGCCTGATCGGCAACCCGCCGATCATCTTCCTCGACGAGCCGACCACGGGGCTCGACCCGCAGGCGCGCATCGAGGTGTGGCAGACCGTCAAGAAGCTCGCCGACGCAGGCACGACCGTGCTGCTCACGACGCAGTACCTCGACGAGGCCGAGCAGCTCGCCGACCGGATCGCGATCCTGCACAAGGGCACGATCATCCAGAACGGCACCCTCTCCGAACTCAAGCAGCTCCTCCCGGCCGCCACGGTCGAGTACGTCGAGAAGCAGCCCACGCTCGAAGAGGTCTTCCTCACCCTCGTCGGAGACACCGGCGAGACCGAATCGGACGATGCCGACCGCGCCGACAGCGCGGCCAAGGCAGGAAAGGAATCACGATGACCACCCACGTCCTCAGCGACACCCGGGTCCTCACCGGCCGATCGCTGACCCACATCCTCCGCAGCCCCGACACGATCATCACCACCGCGGTCACCCCGATCGCGCTGATGCTGCTCTTCGTCTACGTGCTCGGCGGGGCGATCAACACCGGGTCCGACGAGTCGTACATCAACTACATGCTCCCCGGAATCCTGCTCATCACGATCGCGTCGGGCATCGCGTACACCGCGTACCGGCTGTTCCTCGATCTGCAGGGCGGCATCTTCGAGCGCTTCCAGTCGATGCCGATCGCCCGGTCGAGCGTGCTGTGGGCCCATGTGCTCACCTCGGTGGTGGCGAACCTCGTGTCGGTCGCGATCGTCATCGGCGTCGCCCTGATCATGGGCTTCCGCACCGGGGCATCCGTGGGTGCCTGGCTCGCCGTCGCCGGCATCCTGGCCATGTTCACCCTCGCACTGACCTGGCTCGCCGTGGTCGCCGGGCTCTCGGCGAAGACGGTCGACGGGGCGAGCGCGTTCAGCTACCCGCTGATCTTCCTGCCGTTCATCAGCTCGGCGTTCGTGCCCACCGACTCGATGCCCGCCCCGGTCGCCTGGTTCGCCGAGAACCAGCCCGTGACCTCGATCGTGAACTCCACTCGGGCCCTGTTCGCCGGTGAGCCCGTCGGCAGCGAGATCTGGGTCGCACTCGCCTGGCTCGTCGGCATCCTCGTGGTCGCCTACGTGTGGGCGATGGCGATCTACCGCCGCAAGATCTCCTGAGCCCGGCGGCTCGACAGCAGCTCCCCTTCGCCCGTCCTCGACGCGGCGGAGGGGAGCTTCGTCGTGTCCGCCCTCCGAGCGGGCTCAGCCGCGCTCGAGCAGCTCGTCGCGCACGGCGCGTCGCAGCACCTTGCCGATGAGCGAACGCGGCAGCTCGTCGAAGAGCTCGATGCGGCGCGGCACCTTGTACGGGGTGAGGCTCGTGCGGCAGAAGTCGCGCAGGGCCGCCTCGTCGAAGACGGCGCCGTCGCGCAGCTCCACGCCCGCGGCGACCGCTTCGCCCCCCGAAGATCGCGGGAGGCCCACGACCGCGGCGCCGCGCACGTCGGGATGGGCGAGCAGCGCCGCCTCGACCTCCGACGGCGAGACGTTGAAGCCGCCCGTGATGATGAGCTCCTTCACCCGGTCGACGATCGTGACGAACCCGTCGTCGGAGACGTGCACGATGTCGCCGGTGCGGAGCCAGCCGCCGGGGAGCAGCGTCTCGGCCGTCTCGGTCGGGCGGCGCCAGTAGCCCTGGAAGACCTGCGGCCCCCGCACGAGCAGCTCGCCGGCTTCGCCCGCGGGGCGATCGACGTCGGGGTCGTCGGGATCGACGACGCGGATCTCGGTGCTCGGGAACGGCACGCCGACCGTGCCGGGACGCCGGGTCGGACCCATCGGGTTGCCGACCGAGATCGGCGAGGACTCGGTCATGCCGTACCCCTCGACGAGCAGCCCGCCGGTCGCGCTCTCCCAACGATCGACGGTCGCGATGGGCAGGCTCATCGCGCCCGAGATGGCGAAGCGGATGCGCTCGAGGGCGCGCGGGTGGCGGGCGGCGGCGCGCACGAGCTGGTCGTAGATCGGCGGCACCGCGGGCAGGAACGTCGGCGGCGAGTGACGGGCGGCGGCGAGCACGAGATCGGAGTCGAACTTGGGGAACAGCACGAGCCGCGCGCCGATCGACATCGCGAAGGTCAGGCAGAGCGTCATGCCGTAGGCGTGGAAGAGGGGCAGCACCGCGTAGAAGACCTCCTCGCCCTCGGCGAGGCCGGGCACCCAGGCGCGGCCCTGCATCGCGTTGGCGCGCAGGTTCCGGTGGCTGAGCACGGCGCCCTTCGGCGTGCCGGTGGTGCCGCTCGTGTACTGCAGCACGGCCGTGTCGTCGAGGGAGGGGCGCGGATGCCGCTGGGCGAGCGCCCGCCGCGAGATGAGCCGCTCCCACTCGACGAGTCCGCGGGCACGCGGCTTCGTCGTGAGCGCGGCGCGGGAGCGCCTGGCCTTCGGGATCGGCAGGCGCAGCGCCATCCGCTTGCCGAACGGCAGCGCGCGCGTCAGGTCGACCGAGACGATGTGGGCGGGGCGGATGTCGCTCGGGAACTCGGCGACCGTGTCGGCGACGCTGTTCCAGACGATCGCGACGCGGGCGCCGTGGTCCTCGAACTGGTGCCGCAGCTCGGGCGGCGTGTAGAGCGGGTTGTGCTCGACGACGATCGCACCGAGGCGCAGCACCGCGTAGAACGCCGCCACGTGCTGCGGGCAGTTCGGCAGCACCAGGGCGACCCGGTCGCCCGCGACGACGCCGAGCCGGCGCAGCCCCTCGGCCGCCGAGGCGATCTGCTCGCCGAGCTCCTTGTAGCTCGTCTCGGCGCCGAAGAACTCGAGCGCCGGTCGTCGCCGGAACCGGCTCACCGCGTCGTCGATCATGTCGACGAGGGTCTGGCTCGGCTCCTCGATCGTCGGCGGCACCCCGTCGGCGTAGTGGGCGAGCCACGGGCGGTGTTCGTACGGGTTCATGCGTGCCTCTCACGGCCACCCGCACGCAGGTCCACGGGTGTGCCCCGTCGATGCCGCGGCGCGCGCGGATGCCACCTCCAGCGTAGGGCGCATGCGCTGTGCCCGCCCTGAATCCCGATGCGGCCGGAACGGATCTAGATCAGCCCGAGCTCCATCGCCCGGGTGACGGCTCGCGTGCGATCGCTCACCTCGAGTTTCTCGAAGGCGTGCAGCAGGTGCGTCTTCACCGTCGCCTCGCCGATGAAGAGCGCCCGTGCGATCTCGGGGTTCGAGCTGCCGTCGGCCACGAGCCGCAGCACCTCGAGCTCGCGCGGCGAGAGCGAGGGGGCGGTGACGGAGGCCGCGTCGGCGCGTACCCTCGAGACGAGCTTCGCCGCGATCGACGGGGCGAGCACCGTCTCGCCGGCGGCGACGGCGCGGATGCCGGCGACGATCTCGGCCTGCGGGGCGGCCTTCAGCAGGTAGCCGCTCGCTCCCGCTTCGATTGCCGCGAGGATGTGGTCGTCGGTCTCGTACGTCGTGAGCACGAGCACGCGCGTGCCGGGCACCTCGGCGAGGATGCGCGCGGTCGCCGCGGCGCCGTCGAGCTGCGGCATCCGCAGGTCCATGAGCACCAGGTCGGGGCGTTCGGATGCCGCGACGGCCACCGCGTCCGCGCCGTCGGCGGCCTCGCCGACGACCTCGAGGCCGGGCTCGGCGTCGAGCAGGCCGACGATGCCGGCGCGCACGATGGGATGGTCGTCGGCCACGACGATGCGGATGCTCATTCAGTCTCCTCAGAGTCTGCGGCATCCGCTCGGGGGATGCCGACGCGCAGCACCGTGCCGCCCTCGGCCCCCGGTTCGATCGCGAACGAGCCGCCGACGAGCGCGGTGCGGTCGCGGATGCCGGTGAGCCCGAAGCCCGAGGCGCCGGGCATCGCAGCTCCCGGTCCGACGCCGTCGTCGGAGACCGTGAGCACGACCTCGCCGTCGACGGATTCCACCGTCACCGCCGCATGCCGGGCGCTCGCGTGCTTGCGCACGTTCGCGAGCCCCTCCTGCGCCGAGCGCAGCAGCACGACCTCGTGCTCGCGGCTGAGGCCGGTCGCGTTCGCCGACACCGTCACGACGACACCGGTCTCGCGCTCGAAGCTCGCACCGAGCCTCGCGAGCGCGTCGCCGAGTCCGGCACCCGGCTCGACGGACGCGAGCGAGGCGACGAGGCCGCGCGCCTCGGTGAGCGCCTCACGCGCCATCTGCTCCATGAGCTCGACGTCGGAGCGAGCGGATGCCGCGGCCGCGCCGTCGACCGCTTCGAGCCGGGTGCCGGTGCGCTGCGCGACCATGACGAGCCCGGTGAGGCTTTGCGCGATCGTGTCGTGGATCTCGCGGGCGAGGCGTGCGCGCTCCTCGACCACCCCGGCATCGCGGTGCATCGCGGCGAGCTGGCCCTGTGCGGCCTGCAGCTCCTCGAGCAGCCGGCCGCGCTCCTGCCCGTAAAGGGCGATGTTCGTGATCCAGAGTCCGAGCGCGATGCTGAAGCCGACCGAGACCACTGCGCTGATGACTCCAGCGATGATGCCGCTCGGGCCGAAGTGCACGATGTAGCCCGCTGCGAGCGCGACGCCGATGAGCACGTTCGACGCGACGGCGCTGCGGATCGAGGGCGCGGTCGTCCAGATGAACGGGTAGACGAACACCTGCACGATCGCGAACGACGGTTCGAACGAGGCGCCGACGCCGACGAGCACCGCGAACGCGATCGAGATCACGAGGTGCGGGCCGAGGCGATCGACGCCGAGGTGGGCCCTGGCGTAGGCGAAGTAGAAGACGAGGAACGCGCCCGTCGTCGCCCAGACGCCCCAGTCGTTCGGTCCATACGGCGGCGGGTCGAACAGGGTGAAGAGCACGAGGATGGATGCCACGGCGATCGCCGCGACATCCCACCATCGTCTGCTCAGCATGTTGCGAGTCTGGCACGCGCCTCAGGCGTCGCGCCGGATCCAGCGGAAGGTGAGGCGGGAGAGTACGAACCCGACGATGAGCCAGATGCCGAGCGCGATCGCGACGCCGGGGAGGTTCCACGAACCGTTCTGCTCGAGCGCCTCCCAACCCTCGGGCAGGAACACCGAGCGCATGCCCTGGGCGATCCACTTGAGGGGGAACAGGCTCGCGAAGTTCTGCAGCCACTCGGGCAGCATGTTCCACTGCAGGTAGACGCCCGAGATGA
Source organism: Agromyces sp. NPDC056965 (assembly GCF_042673425.1). Taxonomy (NCBI): domain Bacteria; kingdom Bacillati; phylum Actinomycetota; class Actinomycetes; order Micrococcales; family Microbacteriaceae; genus Agromyces; species Agromyces sp. NPDC056965. The sequence goes on from NZ_JBHURI010000057.1 coordinate 12,303, forward strand.
ACTGGAGGATCAGCCCGATCGGGATCACGACCGCGGCGGCGCTCTTGCCCGAGCGAGGCAGCGCCGAGAGGGCGATGCCGAGCAGTGCGCAGGTCGTGAGGCCGAGCACGAACACCCAGGCGAAGGTGAACCACTTCTCGGGCTCGGTGGGCAGGTCGATGCCGAGCACGAGCCATCCGGCGAGGATCAGCAGCCCCGCCTGCAGCGTGCCGGTGACGAAGACCTGGCCGATCTTGCCGGCGAAGTAGCCGATCGGCGAGAGAGGCGTGCCGCCCAGCCGCTTCAGCGTGCCGTTCGACTTCTCCAGGGCGATGTCGACGGCGAGGTTCTGCACGCCCGACAGGAAGATCCCGGCGGAGATCATCGCCGGCAGGTAGAGGGCCGCGATCGAGATCTCGGCCCCCGGAGGGCCGACCTCGCCCGACGCGCTGAACGCGGCCGAGAAGATCGCGAGCATCACGAACGGGAAGAGGAAGGTGAAGAAGAGGGTGTCGGCGGCGCGGAAGTACATCTTCGTCTCGACGCCGACGCGCGAGGCGCCCTGGGTCATCAGGCTGGTGCTCATGCGAGGGCCTCCTCGGCGGTCGTGTCGGGCACGGCGCTCTGCACGAGCCCCAGGTAGATGTCTTCGAGGGTCGGCCGGATCACTTCGAGGCCGTCCGGTTCGCGGCCGAGTTCGGCGACGACGGATGCCACGTGCAGCCCCGGCTCGTCGGTGCGCACCTCGCGAGTGGTACCGGCCGCGTCGCGCCAGCGCACGATGGGCCGGCGGGCGTCGGCGCCGCCGATCTCGTCGATGGCGCCGACGTCGAGGAGCCGGCCGCCGGCGATGACGCCGGCGCGATCGGCGAGCTGGGCGGCCTCGTCGAGGTAGTGGGTGGTGAGCAGGATCGTCGTGCCCTCCGCCTTCAGCGAGCGGATGAGCCCCCAGAACTGCCGCCGCGCCTCGGGGTCGAAGCCCGTGGTCGGCTCGTCGAGGAACAGCAGCTCGGGCCGGCCCACGATGCCGAGCGCGACGTCGACGCGGCGCTGCTGGCCGCCGGAGAGCTTCGCGATGCGCGTCTTCGCCTTCGCCTCGAGCCCGGCGGCGGCGATGACCTCATCGACGTCGCGCGGGTTCGGGTAGAGCGAGGCGAAGTGCCGCAGCACCTCGGTGACGGTCAGCAGCCCGGTCTCGCCGCTCGACTGCAGCACGATGCCGATGCGCGACTTCCAGTCGAGGCCGCCGCGTGCCGGATCGACGCCGAGCACGCTCACCTCGCCCGAGGTGCGGAGCCGGTAGCCCTCGAGGATCTCGACCGTGGTCGACTTGCCTGCGCCGTTCGGCCCGAGCAGGGCGAACGTCTCGCCGTGGGCGATGTCGAGGTCGAGACCGTCGACCGCGGTCACCCCGCCGTAGACCTTGCGGAGCCCGCGGATCTGCACCGCGGCATCCGTGCGTGTGGTGTTCATACCCCGTAGCCTCTCGCGGCCGCGCGCGGACCGACAGCCCCCGACGGTTCGATTCCGGCATCCACCGGTCGGTGGATGGCGCCGCGATCAGCGAGGTGTCTCGGAGCCGACCGACTCGGCGAGGCGGCGTTCGAGGTAGCGACGCTCGGGCGCCGTCGGCGCGAGGGGGATCGCCTCGCGGTAGCGAGCGGCTGCAGCCTCCACCCGCCCCGAGCGGCGCAGGAAGTCCGCCTGCGCCGCCGGCAGCAGGTGGTACCCGGCGAGGCGCCCTGACGACTCGAGCCCCGAGAGCGCGGCGAGACCGGCGTCGGAGCCGTCGGCCATGCCGATCGCGATCGCGCGGGCGAGTTCGACGAACGGCGATGCGCCCTTCGTGAGCAGCGCGAGCTCGTCGTAGCGCCGCACGATCGCCGCCCAGTCGGTCTCCTCGGGCGTGCGCGCGCGAACGTGCACGGCCTGGATCTCCGCCTGGAGCCGGTACGGGCCCCGCGGGGCCCGTTCGCCCCTCGGGGTCGAGTCGAGCAGCGCGAGTCCTTCGGCGATGAGCGCGCGGTCCCACAGCTCGCGGCGCTGCTCATCGAGGGGCACGAGCTCGCCGTCGCCATCGACCCGGGTCGTCGCCCGTGCGTGCTGCATCACCATGAGTGCGAGCAGTGCGCGCGGCTCCGCGGCATCGGGCAGCAGCTCGACGACGAGCCGCATGAGCCGGATCGCCTCGTCAGACAGGTCGACGCGCTGCAGGCGGTCGCCCGATGAGGCGACGTAGCCCTCGTTGGCGACGAGGTAGAGCACCGCGAGCACCCCGTCGAGTCGGGCGGGCAGCGCCTCGGGCTGCGGCACGCGGTACGGGATGCCCGCGTGCCGGATCTTCCGCTTCGCGCGCACGATGCGCTGCGCCATCGTCGACTCGGGCACGAAGAACGCACGTGCGATCTCGTTCGTCTCGAGACCGCCCACCGTGCGGAGGGTGAGCGCGACCCGCGCCTCGATCGGCAGCGCCGGGTGGGCGCACGTGAAGATGAGGCGCAGGCGATCGTCCCACTCGGGCTCGTCGCGGGCGACCGCGACGTCGGCCGGGTCCGGCGGCCCGCCGGAGCGCCCATCGAATGCCTCCATCGACATCCACTCCTTCACCTTCCCGGACTCGACGGCTCGTCGCCGGAGCCGGTCGAGTGCGAGGTTGCGGGCGGCGGTGGTGAGCCACGCGCCCGGGTTCGACGGCACGCCGTCGCGCGGCCAGGTGTTCGCCGCGCGCTCGAACGCCCCCGATGCCGCCTCCTCCGCGACATCCCAGTCGCCGGTCGTGCGGATGAGCGTCGCGACGACCCTCGCCCAGTCCGACTCGAACGCGGATCGGAGGGCCGACGCGACCTCGGGGACGAGCCCGTCGGTTCCGTCCGCCGGCACCGGCCCTCCGGCCGTCGTCCGTTCGCGATTCAGCGGCCCGCCCCCACGACCGTGTCGAGCGCTTCGGCGGCCGACGGCTCGACGCGGATGCCGCGCTCCGCAGCTTCCCGCTCGTCGCGCGCGACGTGGTCGTCGTGCACGTCGAACGGCCAGAGCGGGCGCAGTTCGAGCGTGCCGCCCCTGGCCATCGGGTGCTTCGACGCCACCTCGACCGCTTCGGCGAGGTCGCGCACCTCGAGCAGGTCGAAGCCCGCGATCCATTCCTTCGCCTCGGCGAACGGGCCGTCGCTGACGAGCACCTCGCCCTCGCGCCGCCGCACGAAGGTCGCATCCGCGGGGCCGTGCAGCACTTCGCCGAAGAGCCGTGCGCCGCGCGCGTCCATCTCGTCGACCCACGCATCGGGATCGTCGCTCACTCCGTCGTCGGTCGGAGCCGCTTCGCCGTCTCCGATGTCTCCGATGACCGCTCGTTCGGCCCGCTGCTCGGCGATCACGAGCATCAGGTATCGCCGCCCGCTCGAGCCGAGCTCGGCGAAGCCCGCGGGAACGACGCGCTCCGCGGGGTCGGCGCCCGGCCACTGCACGAACGGGCGCACCTCCACCCTGCCGAAGGCGGCGGCGGGATGCCTCGACGCGATCTCGATCGCCTCGTCGAGGTCGGCGACGTCGATGATGTCGAAGCCGCCGATCGACTCCTTCGATTCGGTGAACGGCCCGTCGGTGACGAGCAACTGCCCGCCGCGCATCCGCACGGTCGTGGCGTCCTGCTCGGGTCGCAGCCGTTCGCCGTACTCCGATGCGCCTCGGGCCTGGAGGTCGTCGACCCAATCGCCGATGTCGTCGGCGGCCGGAACGTAGGCGACGGGATCGTCGCCCTCGGCGTAGAACAGTGCGTATTCCATGGTGGAATCCTCTCTCTCGGTCACGCTACGCAAGTACGACGAACGGCGATAGCCGTTCTCGACACCGGTGCGGTGATCCGTGGGATCGGTTGCCCGGCGCGCTCAGTGCGGCAGCACGAGCATGACGCCGAGCCCGACCATGACGACGGCGATGATCGCATCGAGCACGCGCCACGCTCGGGGGCTCGAGAGCACGCCGCCCAGGAGGCGTGCGCCGTAGGCGAGGCCGAAGAACCAGACGATGCTCGCGACGCCGGCTCCGACGGCGAAGGCCCAGCGGCCGTCGCCGTGGGTGTTCGCGACCGAGCCGAGCAGGAACACCGTGTCGAGGTAGACGTGCGGGTTCAGCCAGGTGAGCGCGAGGCACGTCAGCACGGCCGCGGCGAGGCCGGTGCTCCGCCGGGTCAGCGTCGTCGTCGAGACGGATGCCGCGGGGTTCGCGGGCGCAGCGGGTGTCCCGGCCCGACCGTCCACGAGCCCCGCGGCATCCGCCTCGGCCGTCTCGACCTCGCGCTCGGCCGACGCGGCCTCGAGCGTCTCGCCGCTCGGCCGGATCGCGCGGCGCGCGGCGAGCAGCCCGTATGCGACGAGGAACGCCGCACCCGCCCAGCGGATGACGTCGACGAGCCACGGCACGGCCGTAAGCACGGCCCCGATGCCCGAGACGCCCACGACGATGAGCGCGAGGTCGCTCAGCGCGCAGATCGCGGCCACCGCGAAGACGTGCTCGCGCCGGATGCCCTGTCGCAGCACGAACACGTTCTGCGCGCCGATCGCGACGATGAGCGAGAGGCCGAGGCCGAAGCCGGCGAGCACTGATGAGAGGGGCACGAGTCGACCGTAGGCGTCGCGGGAGCCTTACTCCAGCTCAAGATTCTTCATCGGCATTAGCATGGCTTCAGATGGAAATCCCGCTCGACCTCGCGCGCACGCTCGCCGTCGTCATCGACGAGGGCACGTTCGACGCGGCGGCGCGGCGGTTGCGCATCACGCCGTCGGCGGTCTCCCAGCGCGTCAAGGCGCTCGAACAGCAGCTCGGGCGGGTGCTGGTCGTGCGTTCGAAGCCGGTGCGGGCCACCGATGCCGGTGCGCCGATCGTGCGACTCGCGCGCCAGGTCGCCCTGCTCGAGCACGACGCGCTCGCGGAGTTCGGGCTCGACGAGGCATCCGCTCGGCCGATCTCGCTCGCCCTCGCGGTCAATGCCGACTCGCTCGCGACCTGGTTCCTGCCGGCGCTCGCCCGCGTGGGGGAGCGGCACCCGGTCGTCTTCGACCTGCACCGCGACGACCAGGACTTCACGGCGGGGCTGCTCGAGTCGGGCACGGTGCTGGGTGCGGTGACCTCGCAGTCCGCGCCGGTGGCCGGATGCCTCGTGCGCCCGCTCGGCGTCATGCGTTACGAGGCCGTGGCGACGCCCGTCTTCGCGGAGCGCTGGGGGCTCGCGCCGGGGGTCGGGCGGGTGGCTTCGCTCGCGGCGGCGCCGCTCGTCGACTTCGACCGGCGCGACGACCTGCAGCGCGAGCACCTGTCGGCGCAGGGCATCGACCCCGACGGTCCGCCCCGACATTTCGTGCCGGCGTCGAGCGACTTCGCGACGGCCGTCAAGCTCGGGCTCGGCTGGGGCATGCTGCCGGCGTTCCAGTCGGCCGACGAACTCGAGCGCGGCGCGCTCGTGCGGCTCGACGGGGATCCGATCGACGTGCCGCTCTTCTGGCAGCAGTGGAACCTGCGCTCGAACCTGCTCACCGCGGTCGCCGACGAGCTCGCCGTCGAGGCGCGCACCGCGCTCGCGCGGCCCTGACCCAGTGACCGCGAGTCAGGAGAAGAGGCGCTGCAGGCGCTGCACGCCCTCGAGGAGCGGTGCGTCGCCGAGCGCGTAGCTGAGGCGCAGGTAGCCCGACGGACCGAAGGCCTCACCGGGCACCGCGGCGACCTCGGCCTGGTCGAGGATCAGGTCGGCGAGCTCGAGCGAGGTCGTCGGCGTGACGCCGCCCCATTCGCGGCCGAGCAGGCCGGTGACATCGGGGTAGACGTAGAAGGCGCCCTGCGGCACCGGCACCGTCATGCCGTCGATCTTGGAGAGCTCGGCGACGATCGTGCGGCGGCGACGGTCGAACGCGCGGCGCATCTCCTCGACCGCGTCCTGCGGGCCGTTGAGCGCGGCGATCGCGGCGCGCTGCGAGATGTTCGACACGTTCGACGAGAGGTGCGACTGCAGGTTCGCCGCGCCCTTGATGACATCGGCGGGCCCGACCATCCAGCCGAGGCGCCAGCCCGTCATGGCGTACGTCTTCGCGACGCCGTTGACGAGGATCGTCTGGTTCGCGAGCTCGGGAACGGCCTCGACGATCGAGACGGCACGCGGCGGCACGCCGTCGGGCTCCTCGGCGTAGGTGAGGTTCTGGTAGATCTCGTCGGCGACGACCCAGATGCCGTGCTCGAGCGCCCATTCGCCGATCTCGCGGGTCTGCTCGGGGGAGTAGACGGCGCCGGTCGGGTTCGACGGCGAGACGAAGAGCAGCACCTTCGTGCGGTCGGTGCGCGCGGCCTCGAGCTGGGCGACCGTCACCAGGTAGCCCTGGTCGGAGCCCGCGAAGACGTCGACCTGCACGCCGCCGGCGAGCTTGATCGCCTCGGGGTACGTGGTCCAGTAGGGCGTCGGCACGAGCACCTCGTCGCCCGGGTCGAGCAGTGTCTGGAACGCCTGGTAGACCGCCTGCTTGCCGCCGTTCGTGACGACGACCTGGCCGGGGGAGACCTCGAGGCCCGAGTCGCGGAGGGTCTTCGCCGCGACCGCCTCGCGCAGTTCGGGCAGGCCGGCCGCCGGCGTGTACCGGTAGTTCTTCGGGTCGTGCGTCGCCGCGAGCGCCGCCTCGACGATGTACTCGGGCGTCGCGAAGTCGGGCTCGCCCGCCGCGTACGAGATGACCGGGCGCCCCTCGGCCTGGAGGGCCTTCGCCTTCGCGTCGACCTTGAGGGTCGCGGACTCGGCGATGGCGGCGATGCGGGCGGAGAGGCGAGGGTGTTCGGTCACGAGCACCAGCCTACGGCGCGCGGGCCGCGCATGACAGGGCTCGGATGCCGCGACCGGAAGCCGCAGCATCCGAGCCGGTGTTCGCCTCAGCTCCGGGTCTTGAGCTCGCGGCCGTGCACCGTGAGCGCATAGATCACGAGGAAGTCGAGTGCGAGCACGATGAGCGACCACCAGGGCTGCACGGGCAGCAGGAAGAGCTGCCCGATGGCGTTGACGATCACGAGGATGATGGCCACGACCCGAGCCCACGTCGCGCCCGAGAACAGGGCGGCGCCGATCAGCACGAGCAGGGCGCCGCTGATCACGTGCCACCAGCCCCAGCCCTGCACGTCGAACAGGAACAGCGCTCCGCCGCCGGTCGTGAGGTACGCGCTGTCGGGCATGGCGAGCGCGATGAAGCCGTACAGCACGTCGAAACCGCCGGCGATGATGAGCATGATCGCCGCGAAGACTCCCCAACCGACCCAGCCGGTGACTTGCGTCTCGCTCATGGTGACACTCCCTTTCGCATCGATGCAGCGTCGACGCGATCTGCGTCGACGCAGATGGTGCTGGCGTCACGTTAGCGCGTGGTGACGAAGCAGGGCAACGGATGCCGGGCGCGGCGCCGAGACGCGTTCGCGGCGAACATTTTCTGGGACATCTGTCCCACTCTTGCTACGCTGCCCACGTGATGGCGCGAACCCGACGGGGAATCCTCGCCGGTGTCGCGCTCACGGTGCTCGTGGCGCTGGGCGCCGGCGTCGCCGTCGTGCTCGCCGACGAGCTCGGCATCCGCAGCGAACCGTCCGACATCCCGGCGGAGGTGCTCGCGGCCGCGCCCGAGACCCCGTCGATCCTTCCGCCCGAGTTCACCGCGATCACCGCGCCGCCATCGCTCCGCATGGAGCTAGCGGTCGACGAGCTGCGTGACGCGGTCGCCGATGCGGACGCGACCGACGGCACGGCCACCCTCGACGTCGTCATCGGCGATGGCCAGGCGGCGGGTGCGGGCGACGACGACGAGTCCTACCGCCTCGAGGGGGCCCCCGACGCGCTGCGCGTGGTCGCGGCATCCGAGGCCGGCGCCGTGCTCGGGGTCTACGACCTCGCCGCCGCGGTTCGCGACCGCCGGAGCGTGACCGAACAGCTCGGCGAGACGATCGACTCCCGCCTCGGCTTCCGCATGGTCGACCTCGGCGCCGTCGGCGTGACGGTCGACGAGTCGGAGTGGGTGGCCGGTGACGACTACTCGCACAACTCGAAGGCCTTCGCCGACGTCATCCTCGCCGAGGCGCCCTACATCGACGACGACGCGCTCGCGGTCGCCCGCACGGACTTCGAGGCCTATGTGCGGCACGCGCTCGCCGAGGGGTACAACGCGATCGCCATCCCCGGGTTCGTCGAGTACCTGACCTTCTCGGGCGTCGGCGACGGCACCGACGTCTACGACCCCGACGATTCGCACGTCGCCCGCGCGCACGCGATGCGGGAGGCGTTCGGGCCGATGTGGGAGTACGCGCACGACGCCGGGCTCGACGTGTACTTCCGCACCGACATGCTCACGCTCACGACGCCGCTCGAGGAGTACCTCGTCGAGCGCTTCGGCGGCCTCGCCACCGAGGACCCCGAGTTCTGGGAGGTCTACTCGGCCGGCCTCGACGAGCTCTACGCCGAGATGCCCTACCTCGACGGCGTGCTCATCCGCATCGGCGAGGCGGGCCGCGTCTACGACCTGCCGGGCTGGGACTACTACTCGAAGCTCGCCGTCACCACGGTCGACTCGGTGCGGGCCATGCTCACGGCGTTCACCGAGCAGGCCGAGCGCGCCGACCGCGAGGTGATCTTCCGCAGTTGGAGCGTCGGCGTCGGCGCCGTCGGCGACATGCACACGAACGACGCCTCCTACGAGGCGGTGCTCGCGGGCATCGACTCCGATGCGCTCATCGTGTCGACGAAGTACACGCTCGGCGACTTCTACAGCCACCTGCCGCTGAACCACACCCTCGAGATCGGCGAGCAGCGACGCATCGTCGAGTTCCAGAGTCGTCGCGAGTTCGAGAACTTCGGCGCGTTCCCAAACGACCTCGGAGTGCTCTACCAGGAGGCGCTGCAGCGGTTCATCGCCGCCAACCCGCGCGTCGAGGGAATCTGGACGTGGACCCAGGACGGCGGCCCATGGCGGGCCGGCCCGCTCTCGCTCGAGCTGAAGGCCGGCTTCTGGCAGCTCTACGAGCTCAACACCGAGCTCGCCGTGCGTCTCGCACGCGACCCCGAGGCCGACCCCGCCGCGATCACGGCCGACTGGGCGCGGCGCTGGTTCTCGGGCGACCCGGCGACCGTCGCGGCGATCGGCGAGGCGATGGCGCAGTCCCGCGACGCCATCACCGACGGGCTCTACATCGGCCCGTTCGCCGACCGCCGGGTCTTCGCGATCGGGCTCGAACCGCCGCCCATGATGTGGATCTTCGAGTGGGACATCCTCACCGGCGACAGCGCGGTGCTGAACGTGATCTACGAGATCAGCCGCGACGAGCTCGACGAGGCGATCGCGGGCGGCGACCGCGCGATCGCCGCGGTCGAGCGCATGCAGTCGGCGATCGAGGCGACGGATGCCGCGAGCTGGCGCGACCCCGTACTGCGCACGGCGTTCCTCGACACCCTCGACTACCAGGCCAACACCTCCGCGATGCTCGGCGACTACCGCGAGATGTTCCTCCGGCAGGCGGAGTGGCACGACACCGGCGACTCGGCGGCATACGAGCGGTGGGATGCCGCGCGGCGGGCGTTCGAGGCATCAGCTGCCGCGCATGAGGCCGCCTACGCGGGCGACCCGTACCTGCCCGCGTACAACCTGACGGCGGCCGAGCTCGGTGTCGAGCGGGCCGTGCGCGACCTGCCGATGGCGTGGGCCGCGCGCGTCGCCCTCGTGCTGCTCGCCGCATGGCTGGCCCACGGCATCGCTGGCGGCTTCGCCCGTGCCGGATGGCCCGGCGCCCGGGCCGCACGCGCGCTGTGGATCGCCGGAACCAGGCCATGGCGAGCACGCGAGGTGGTCGAGGGTCTCGGCCGACTCGACCGGGTGCTGCTGGTCGGCGTGCCCGCCGTCTTCCTCGTGGCGAGCCGCGGCATCCAGACCTGGTTCCTCGCCCCGTCGCACCTGCTCGTGACCCTCGGCGGCTGGGTGCTGTTCGCGGGGGTCGTCTGGCTCGCGCTCGGTCGTCGCTCGGCGTGGCCGGTGATCGCGGCCATCGGAGGGGCCGCGATGCTGCGCGTGGCGCTGCTGCTCGTCGTGCTGGCGCCGACGGGGCCGGGCGGCTACTGGTTCGAGTTCTGGACGAACCCGGTCGGGCGCTCGGTCTACATCGCCGTCGCGTTCGCCGCGTTCGGTTGGGTCGTGGTCGCCGCGGCCTGGGCGCTCGCCGTCGAGCGGGGGGCGCTCCGGGCGACCGGCGCGGTCGTCGCGGGCATCGGCGGCGTGCTCGCGGTGTTCGGCTCGCTCATCGGCCTGATCGGCCTCGAGTCGGCGCTCACCACGTGGAACGACGAGATGGCCCTGCTGCCGTGGGGGCTCTCGCGCATCCTCGGCATCAGCGTCTACCTCGACATCCCGGCGGACACCGCGTGGTGGGTCGCGATCGCCGGCGCCGTGCTCGTCGTGGTCGGCGCGGCCTGCGTCGCGCTGGGTCAGAGGTTCTGGCCGATGTCCCACAGCCGGTCGGGCCGCCCGTCGAGCGCCTCCGACACCGCGAGCGCCTGATCGTCGGAGAGCGACGCGACGTAGTCGATCACGCCGCGACCGACTCCGAGCCGGCGCACGTCGCCCGCCGCGGGGATCGGAACGCCGTCGGGGCGCTCGTGCCGCAGCGCCGCGTAGCCGTCGGTCGCGATGTCCACGAGCTCCTTCAGGCGCTGCGGAACCCGGTCGCGGTCGTGCTCGTCGGTCGCCCAGGCGGTGAGCCCCTTGACGGCCCGGGCGAGCACCCGGCTGAGCCCGCGCTGGTACATGACGATGTCGGCGCGGTCGAGGATGAAGTGCCGGTGCACGAACTTCAGGATCTCGACCTCGTGCCAGGCCTGGCGATCGAGGGTCACGAGACCCGAGCGCACGACGTTGTGCGGCGCGGGCACGACCGATGACTGCAGGTGGCTGATCCACCGGTTCGTGAACGACGAGAGCGCGCGCTCCGAGGCGATCGATCCGTCGAACGGCGTCGCCAGCAGTCCGTCGACGAGATCGTCGGCGACGACGTCGACCGCGTCGGCGAACGCGTCGTCGGCGGCCACCCATGGATCGTCGCGGGCGAACTTGCGGCGGAGGGCCTCGAGCGCGCTGCCAGCAGGGGCGGTGCGGGCGTCGAGGGCCGCTTCGTCGAGCTCGCGCAGCTGGGAGCCGCCCTCGATCCAGCCGCGGAACTCCCGCGCCACGGCGCCCTGGCTGAGCACGCCGGCCCGGTAGAAGTCGTCGACGTCGTGGATCGAGTAGGCGACGTCGTCGGCGATGTCCATGATCGAGCACTCGAGCGACTGCTGCATCGGCGGCAGCCCGGCGCGGGCCTGCTCGAGGTCGAGGGCGTCGATGCCGTACGCCGAGTACTTGGGCACCTCGATGCCCTGCGCGGTGCGGCGCAGGCCGCGCGGCAGCGGCCCGTCGCCGAAGGAGGAGGCGTCGATGTATCTGGTCCACGGGTACTTCGCGACGGCCGTGCGCACCGCCGCCGTGAGGTTCAGCCCGCGCGGAGCGGCCTCGCTGACGTCGAGCGCCGTGAGGATCCGGTAGCTCTGCGCGTTGCCCTCGAAGCCGTCGACGAGGCCGAGCGTCTCGCGTGCGAGCCGGTCGAGCACCCGTTCGCCGAGGTGCCCGAACGGCGGGTGGCCGAGGTCGTGCGCGCTCGCCGCGGCCTGCACCACGACGGCGTCGCAGCCGTGCTCGAGCGCGAGTTCGCGCGCCGGTGACGCGGCATCCGTCAGCTTCACCGCGATCGCCCGCGCGACCGCGGTGACCTTGATCGAGTGCGTGAGCCGGTTGTGGATGAGGGGGCCCGCGCCCGGCTGCGCGATGACCTGGGTGACGGCGGAGAGCCGCGAGAAGTACGGCGAGAATCGGATGCGCTCGAGGTCGAGGCGGAACTGCGAGTGCTCGCCGGTGACCTCGGCGCTGCTGCGCGGCTCCGGAACGAGGCGCGATGCGCGGTCGATCGTCATGCGCTCAATCTAAGCCGATCGACCCGTCGCCGCGGGCGATTCGGATGCCTCGGGGGCGGCGCCGGCGGCGGGGCATCCGCTCGGCTTTACTCTGCCTGCGGCGTCGCATACACTTGGTGAGGTTGTTGAAGTCAGCCAAGATTCTCTGCGCCTATTTTCGGGCTTTCACCTGGTGAGAAACGCAAGGGAATCGTGGCGCTCGGCAACCAGTGGAACAGCCCCGGTCACCCGGTCGTTCCATAGGGCGGTGGCTCAATTGGTAGAGCAGCGGTCTCCAAAACCGCAGGTTGCAGGTTCGAGTCCTGTCCGCCCTGCGAGCCGGCAGTGATTGCCGGCCCACGAAAGGTGTACGAGGTGGCACGAAAAGTAATCGACGAACCGAGTGAAGACGTCGTCGCCAACGCGAAGCGCGATCGCGCCGCGCGTCGGAACCCCTTTTCGCGCGTCGCCCTGTTCATCCGGCAGGTCATCGCCGAGCTGAAGAAGGTCGTCACGCCGACCCGCAAGGAGCTCCTCAGTTTCACGACTGTGGTGCTCGTGTTCGTCATCATCATGATGGCGATCGTGTGGGCGTTCGATCAGGTGTTCGGCTGGCTGGTGCTGTACGTCTTCGGAACACCGGGGGTCTGATCGGACCTTCGGGTTCGACGGATCCGGTTCGCCGCTGGCGCACCGGAGAAAAGGATTGAGAGAAGTGTCAAGGACTGAGCGCGACGACGTCGACTGGGCCACGGCTGCCGAGCAGTCGGCCGAAGACGACGAGGCGCAGACGGGCAACACCCTCGAGCATGAAGAGGACTCGGTCGAGCCGGCCGAGCACCGCGCCGTGCACGTCGTCGACGACGAGGGCAACGACGTCGACCTCGACGCCGTGCTCGACGCGATCGCCGAGTCGACCGACCCCGAGGCCGACGCCGTGGTCGACGACGCACTCGACATCGACTCGGCCGAAGAGGCCGAGGCCGCCGTCGAGGCCGTCATCGAAGAAGACGAGGAGCAGGCCGACCCGTACGCGGAGTTCCGCGCCGAGCTCCGGTTCCTCCCCGGCAAGTGGTACGTCATCCACTCCTACGCGGGCTTCGAGCGCCGCGTGAAGGCGAACATCGAGCAGCGCCGCGAGTCGATGGCCATGGCCGACTACATCTACCAGGTCGAAGTGCCGATGGAAGACGTCGTCGAGATCAAGAACGGCCAGCGCAAGATGGTCACGCGCGTCCGCATCCCCGGCTACGTGCTCGTGCGCATGGACCTCAACGAGGACTCGTGGTCGGTCATCCGCCACACGCCCGGTGTCACCGGCTTCGTCGGCAACGCGCACAACCCGACCCCCCTCCGCTTCGAAGAGGCCTTCGGCATGCTGAAGAGCCTCGTCGAGATCAAGGACGTCGCCCCCGTCAAGGGTGCGAAGGCCGGTTCCGCCGCCGGTGCGGCCCGTGCGATCCCCGCCGAGGTCGACTTCGAGGTCGGCGAGACCATCACGATCAAGGACGGCTCGTTCGCGGGCCTGCCCGGCACGATCAGCGAGATCAAGCCCGAGAGCGGCAAGCTCATCGTGCTCGTCTCGCTCTTCGAGCGCGAGACCCCGGTCGAGCTCAGCTTCGACCAGGTCACCAAGCTCTAACACCTCCCAGACAGTACGCAGCGGCCCTCCGGTACAATCGGAGGGTTGTGCTGCGTCTGGCACGCGCTGGCAACAGCACTTCAGATCACCGCATCCCGGAACGGCCGGGTTGCGGGAGAGTGCCCCGGAAACCGGGGCGTTCGAACAGAAAGAGAGAAATCATGGCACCGAAGAAGAAGGTCACCGGTCTGATCAAGCTTCAGATCAAGGCCGGCGCCGCGAACCCGGCCCCGCCCATCGGCCCGGCCCTGGGTCAGCACGGCGTGAACATCATGGAGTTCTGCAAGGCGTACAACGCGGCGACCGAAGCCCAGCGCGGCAACGTCATCCCCGTCGAGATCACGGTCTACGAAGACCGCTCGTTCACCTTCATCCTGAAGACCCCGCCCGCCGCCGAGCTCATCAAGAAGGCTGCCGGCGTCGCCAAGGGCTCCGGCGTCCCCCACACCACCAAGGTCGGCAAGCTGACCCAGGCTCAGGTGCGCGAGATCGCCGAGTCGAAGATGGTCGACCTCAACGCCAACGACCTCGACGCAGCGTCGAAGATCATCGCGGGCACCGCTCGCTCGATGGGCATCACGGTCGAATAGGCCTCGACGGATGCCACGCGGCATCCGTTCACCAGAACTCAGCATTCAGTGGCAGCGCCCGCCAGGCGCAGATGACCACACTCTCTCAAGGAGAAGCAACATGGCAAAGAAGTCCAAGGCCTACCGCGCCGCGGCCGACAAGATCGAAGACGGCAAGTTCTACACCCCGACCGAGGCAGTGGCCCTCGCGAAGGAGACGGGCTCGGCGAAGTTCGACTCGACCGTCGAGGTCGCGCTGAAGCTCGGCGTCGACCCCCGCAAGGCGGACCAGATGGTGCGCGGCACCGTCATCCTCCCGCACGGCACCGGCAAGACCGCTCGCGTCATCGTGTTCGCGACCGGCCCCGCCGCTGAGGCTGCGATCGCAGCCGGCGCCGACGAGGTCGGCGGCGCCGAGCTCATCGAGAAGGTCGCCGGCGGCTACACCGCGTTCGACTCGGCGGTCTCGACCCCCGAGCTCATGGGCCAGGTCGGCCGTCTCGGCAAGGTGCTCGGCCCGCGCGGCCTCATGCCCAACCCGAAGACCGGCACCGTGACCCCGAACGTCGGCCAGGCCGTCTCCGACATCAAGGGCGGCAAGATCGAGTTCCGCGTCGACAAGCACGCCAACGTGCACTTCGTCGTCGGCAAGGCCTCGTTCACCAAGGAGCAGCTCGAAGAGAACGCCAAGGCGGCTCTCGAAGAGGTCCTGCGCCTGAAGCCGTCGAGCTCGAAGGGCCGCTACATCCAGAAGGGCGCCGTGTCGACCACGTTCGGCCCCGGCATCCCGCTGGACGTCAACGCCATCTAGTCTCACCGCAGACTGCACGAAGGGCCCGCCG
>NZ_JBHURI010000058.1:0-27107 GCF_042673425.1 Agromyces sp. NPDC056965
GCCCGGTGTCGTCGCCGTTCGTTCGACGGGGATCAGTACCAGCCGGACGACTCCGACTTGTCCCACGCGCCGCACGGGGTGCCGTAGCGGCCGGCGATGTAGCCGAGGCCCCAGGTGATCTGGGTGGCGGGGTTGGTCTGCCAGTCGCTACCGGCCGATCCCATCTTGCTGCCGGGCAGTGCCTGCGGAATGCCGTAGGCGCCGCTCGACTTGTTCTCGGCGTAGACGTTCCAGCCGGACTCCTTGTTCCAGAGCGAGACGAGGCAGCCGAACTGGTCCTCACCCCATCCGTACTGGGCGGCCATGAGGTCGCGGGCGATCGCCTGTGCACCGCTGGGGTTCGAAGGGCCGCTCGGGCGCGAGCCGGTGGACGGCGCGGGCGTCTTGGCCTCGGCCTCGGCGGCCGCAGCTGCGGCGGCCGCGGCAGCCGCAGCGGCGGCAGCAGCCTGCTCGGCGGCGACCCGGTCGACCTCGGCCACGGCGGCGCGCACCGGCGCTGCGTGCGCCTCGGTGCGGTCGGCGAGCTCGAAGACCCGCTCGGGAGTCAGCAGGCGGTAGTTGCCGAGGGCGGCGACCGACGAGGCGAGCTGCGAGGCATCCGCCTTGCCCTGCGCGGAGACGAGCGTGTCGTTCGCTGCGGCGAGGGTGTCGTTCGCCGTCTTGACCGCACGCGCCTCGAGGATGCCGGCGTGCGAGCCGAGCTGCTCGACATCGAGGTTCGCGGCGTCGCGCAAGGCGTCGGTCTCGGCGACGCTGTCGTTCGTGGCCGCGACGGCGGACTGCACGGCGAACCCGGTGCCGACCATGGCGCCGATGGCGACGACGGCACCGGCCGCGAGCATGGGGCCGCTCCTCCAGAGGGGACGGCTCCGGCGCGACCGGGGGCGCAGGGCTTCGTTCTCAGGGGCTTCGGACGAGATGTTGTTTTCAGAAGATGAAGGCTGGTTCTGCATGACTTTCACAAGGCGGATCGGCGTGCGCTGCGCGCTGGACGACCCTTGTTCGACGATCCACAGGCGGGGGCGCCCGGGCGAAGTGGCCAGTCTGCCGAGGCCTTCTGGACAGAACCTCAGCTTCCCCTGTGAAAGTCATCCAAATCAGGAACCGGGTCCGACGGCTGTGCAAGCCGGCCCGCCGACGGAATCAGTACCAGTTGTTCGCCTGGAAATGGGCCCACGCGCCGCACGCCGTGCCGTATCTTCCGGCCACGTACCCGAGGCCCCAGCTGATCTGCGTGGCCGCGCTCGTCTGCCAATCGGCGCCCGCCGAGGCCATCTTGCTGCCGGGCAGCGCCTGCGGGATCCCGTAGGCGCCGCCCGGGCTGCCCGCGGTGACGTTCCACCCGGATTCCCGGTTCCAGAGCTCAACGAGGCAGCCGAACTGGTCGTCGCCCCACCCGTAGCGGGCGGCCATCATGTCGCGGGCGATGACCTGCGCCTCGCTCGGGTTCGCCGGCGCCGCGGGCGCGGGCCCGCCGCCCGCCGGCGGCGTCGCCGCATCGCGCTCGGCCGCGGCGCGTTCGGCGGCGGCACGCTCGGCGGCAGCCTGCGCGGCAGCGGCCTGCTCCGCCGCAACGCGGTCGAACTCCACGACCGCGGCCTGCACCGTGACCGCGTGGGCGCGTGCCGCATCGGCGAGTTCGAAGACCCGTTCCGGCGCGAGCAGCTCGTACGACCTCAGCGCGGCGACGGATGCCTCGAGGTCCGACGCATCCGATTTGCCGCCGGCTGCGGCGATCACGGCCTCCGCCGCTCCCAGCGCATCGACGGCATCCTGGGCGGCCCTCGCATCGAGGATGCCCCCGTGGGTGCCCAGTTGGCTCGCATCGAGGTCGGTCGCCGCCGCGAGCTGGGCGGTCTCGGCGACCTGCTCCGCGGCCAGTTGCGCACGCTCGGCGACGGTGTCGTTCGAGATCACGCCGGTGCCCGCGACGGCGGCCAGTGCGAGCACGGCGGCTCCGGACGCCGCTGCGCGCCAGCGCGCGGGTCGTGGGCGCCGGCCTGGGGAGCCTGGTCCGGTCGTTCCGCCCGTCGTGGGCCGTGCGGTGGACGAGATTCCGGACGCTTCGCTCATGCTTCTCCCCAGCGGGAGACGCGACACACCGGCCGATCCCCCATCGTGCGACGATCCGCGAGCGCCTTCCGCCCGCGGGAAGTTGCCAATCCGCACAGACTAACCGAAGGGTTCCTCGGGTTCGCAACCCCTTCGTGACAGGTGTCACGCCCGTTCATGTCGGGGTGTTTCATGCGACGAGGGCGGAGAACCTTGCCTCGGTAGGGTGGTCGTCGTGCGAACCCCCCTCCTCTCCCTCCTCCTCGTCGGCGTCCTCGCGTTGAGCGGATGCGCCGCCGCGACCCCCGCCCCGACCGCCGATCCGACCGCAACGGCGGGCGCAGACGCGGGTGCAGAGGCCGGCGCCGACTGCGACGGCATCGGCGTGGTCGTCGACTTCGGCACGCTCGACGCCGAAGGCGCGTCGAGCTGCGTCGACGCGACCTCGACGACCGCTGCGACCGCGGCGCTCGACGACGCCGGTGTCACGACCGAAGGCTCGGTCGAGTGGGGTGACGCGATCGTCTGCCGGGTGAACGACCGACCCGGGCCCGATGAGACGGTCGAGGTCGCGGGCGAGGCGTCGTTCGTCGAATCCTGCCAGTCGATGCCGCCCGCCTACGCGTACTGGGCGCTCTGGGTGAAGACCTCGGCCGATGCCGAGTGGGAGTACGCGCAAGAAGGACTCGGCACCCTCGAGCTCGAGCCGGGGCAGACCGTCGGCCTCGTCTACACGACCGGCACGGAGACTCCGACCCCGGCCGGATGATGCGGTACCGCGCGGCACCACTGCGGGCGGCGGCGATCGTCGCGGCGGTGTTCGTGGTGTCGCGCGTCGTCTACCGCATGGCGTTCGGCGGAACCTCGGGTGGCGGAGTGCTGCTCATCGACCTGCCGAGGGTTCCGCTCGACGGCCCGTTCGCGCACATCGCGCTCTTCGGGCCGATCACGAGCGGCGGCGTCTGGAACGCCGTGGTCAGCGCGCTGCCGTTCGCAGCCGTGATCCTCGCGTTCGGCGTGCTCAACGCGATCATCGACGTGCAGCGTCTCTTCGTGCTCGGTTCGACCCGCGGCCCGATCCGCGCCGTCTCCCGCGCGCTCGTCATCGCCTGGGCCACCGCGCCGGCGCTCGCGCAGTCGGTGCGGCAGATGCGTCGTGCCGCCGCACTCCGAGGCGAGCGCGGCCCGGCGGCCCTGCTCGTGCCCGTGTTCGAGCACACGGTCGAACGGGCCCTCGCCCTCGCCGCGTCGATGGAGGTGCGCGGATTCGCGGCATCCGCCCGACCGACCGGCGATGCCGACCGGCCCGCGCGACTCACCGCGGTCTCACTCGATCAGGGCGGTGCCTGGCGCCTCGACGACGTCGATCTCGACCTCGCGCCGGGCAGCCTCGTGGTCGTGTCGGGCGCGACGGGCTCGGGCAAGTCGAGCCTGCTCGACGCGATGAGCGGACTCTTCCAGCACTTCGAGGGCGGACACCAGGGCGGGCGCATCGAGATCGGCGGGCTCGATCGCCGCCGATTCCCGCCGCGCGAGACGGCCGGCTGCGTCGGCGTCGTCGCCCAGCACGTGCGGCTCTCGTTCGTGGCCGAGACCGTGCGCGACGAGATCGGCTTCGCGCTCGCGACGCAGGGCATCGACGCCGCGATCGTCGATGAGCGCGCGCGACAGACGGCCGACGAGCTCGGCATCGCCCGGCTGTTCGGGCGACCCGTCACCGCGCTCTCCGCCGGCGAGGCGACGCTCGTCGCGATCGCAGCGGCACTCGTCTCCCGCCCGGCCCTGCTGCTCGTCGATGAACCGCTCGCCGAACTCGACTCGGCGGCGCGACGTCTCGTGTGCGAGGTGCTCGACCGGGTCGCGCACGAGTCGGGCACGAGCGTCGTCGTCGCCGAGCATGCCACCGGCGAGTGGCGCGGCATCGCCGACTCCTGGGTCGCGATCGACGGCGGGCGCGTCGTAACGGGCGTGGCACCGGCACCGGCACCGGCACCGGCACCGGCGAGCCTGCTGTCCTCCCGGGCGGACGGCGACGGTCGGACCGCGCCCGCGACGGGGCATCCGCTCGTCTCGGTGCAGGGCCTCGACGCTCGGCACGGCGACACCGTCGCGGTCCACGATGCGCGGTTCACGCTGTGCGCCGGGGAGGCCGTCGCGATCACCGGCGCGAACGGCGCGGGCAAGTCCAGCCTGCTGGGGGCGATGGCGGTGCCGGATGCCGCGGGCTCGGTCACGATCGGCGGCGCAGACGTCGCCGCCCTCGACCCGGCGGCGCGGCGACGCGCGATCTCGCTCGTTCCCGAGCAGTTCGACGATCTCTTCTTCAGCACGACGGTCGCCGCCGAGTGCCACCGGGCCGATCGTCGGAATCGGCCGGCGACGCCGACCGTGCAGACGTTCGCGGCGTTGCTCGGCCGCGACCTCGACGAGGGCATGCTCCTGCGGCATCCTCGGGACCTCTCGGCGGGCGAGCGGCTGTGCCTCGCGATCGCGATCCAGCTCGCTCCCTCCCCCGCCGCGCTGCTCGTCGACGAACCGGCGCGAGGACTCGACGCGGCGGCGCGAGCTCTCGTGGGCGAAACGCTCGTCACGGCGGCGAGCGATGGCCGCGTCGTGCTGTTCGCGACGCACGATCGCGAGTTCGCCACTCGGTTCGCGAGCCGTGAGCTCACGATCGTGCGAGGCGTGGTCTCACCCGCTCCGCTCGTCACGGCGGCGGTGGTCTCGTGACCGCCGTCGAGCCCCGATCCGACCGGCACGTCGCTCGCGACGGTGGCGTCGACGGCTCCCCTCGAGACCGCGCCGTCCTTCGTCGCGAGCGCATCACCACCGCGGCGCTCCTCGCCGGCAGCACCCTCGCCCTCGCCGCCTTCGGCTGGCCGCTCGTCGCGACGGCGGTGCCGGCGGACGCGCAGCGCGCTGCGCCGTTCGTGGCCTTCGCGGTGCTCCCCGCCGTCATCGCCGTCGTGCTCGCCGCCCTCGATCGGCAGATGCACTCGGCGAAGGCGGTGGCGCTGCTCGGCGTGCTCGCCGCGATCGGCGCCGGCATCCGCATCGCGGGAGCCGGTGTCGGCGGCATCGAGGCCGTCTTCGTCCTGCTGATCCTCGCCGGGCGGGCGTTCGGCGCCCGGTTCGGCTTCCTGCTCGGCATGCTCACGATCGCCGTGTCATCGGTGCTCTGGGGCGGCATCGGTCCGTGGACGCCGTTCCAGATGTTCGCGTGCGCGTGGGTCGCCGCCGGTGCCGGCCTGCTGCCGGCGATCCGCCCGCGCGCGGCGACCACGGCGGGCGTGCGCCGCGCGACCGCCCTCGAGATCGCCATGCTCGCGGCCTACGGAGTGGTCGCCTCCTACGCGTTCGGCCTCGTGATGAACCTCTGGTTCTGGCCGTTCGCGGTGGGCATGGGCACCGACATCTCCTATGACGGAGCGGCGCCGATCGGCGAGAACCTCGCCTCGTTCGCGCTGTACTCGCTCGTGACCTCGACGCTCACCTGGGACACGGTGCGCGCGGTCACGACCGTCGTCGGCATCGCCCTGATCGGCCCGGCCGTGCTCGCCTCGCTCCGGCGCGCGAAGCTGCCGTCGCACCGCCGCTCGGCCCGGCGCCCCTAGACCGCGACCCCGGCCCCGCTCCTAGACCGAGAAGTACTTCGCCTCGGGGTGATGGAAGACGAACGCGTCGGTCGACTGCTCGGGGTGCAGCTGCAGCTCCTCCGAGAGCACGACGCCCATGCGCTCGGGCTTCAGCAGCTCGACGACCTTGCGACGGTCTTCCATGTCGGGGCACGCCGGATAGCCGAGCGAGAAGCGCGCACCCCGGTAGTGCAGCTTGAAGAGCCCGGCGACGTCGTCGGGGTCCTCGCCGCCGAGACCCAGTTCGTCGCGCACTCGCGAGTGCCAGTACTCGGCGAGCGCCTCGGTGAGCTGCATCGCGAGGCCGTTGAGCTCGAGGTATTCGCGGTAGCGGTTCTCGGCGAAGATCTTCGCCGTCGCCTCGCTGACCCGCTGTCCCGCCGTCACGAGCTGCACGGCCACGACGTCGACCTGCCCCGAGTCCCTCGAGCGCACGAAGTCGGCGAGGCAGAGGTGACGATCACGGCGCTGCCGCGGAAAGTGGAATCGCAGCCGATCGCTGCCGATCGCACCGCCCGAGCCGCCGTCGGGGGCGAGCAGTCCTGCGGTGCCGAGAAGCCCCTCGGGGTCGTCGCCGTGGTGCAGCACGACCATGTCGTCGCCATCGGCGACCACCGGGAAGTAGCCGTAGGCGACCGAGGCGTCGAGCAGCCCCTCGGCGAGGATCCGGTCGAGCCAGTACCGCAGTCGCGGCCGCCCCTCGGTCTCGACGAGCTCGTCGTAGCTCGCACCGTCGTCGGCGCGGCTCGGCTTCAGGCCCCACTGCCCCATGAAGGTCGCGCGCTCGTCGAGGAACGCGGAGTATTCGGCGAGCGCGATGCCCTTGACGATGCGGGTGCCCCAGAACGGCGGTGTCGGCACGGGGTTGTCGGCTGCGACATCCGATCGTGCCGGCATCTCCTCGGGCTCGGTGACGGTGAGCAGGCCCGGCCGGTGGATCCGCTTCTTCAGCGCGGGCAGCCCGACCGCTGCGGGGTCGGCGCCGCGGGCGATCGCCACGAGCGGCTCCATGAGCGCGAGGCCCTCGAAGGCGTCGCGGGCGTAGCGCACCTCGCCGTCGAAGATGCCGGCGAGGTCGTCCTCGACGTAGGTGCGGGTCAGCGCGGCGCCGCCGAGGATGACGGGCCAGCGCTTGGCGAGCCCCCTGGCGTTCAGCTCCTCGAGGTTCTCCTTCATGACGACGGTCGACTTCACGAGCAGGCCCGACATGCCGATCACGTCGGCGTCGTGCTCCTCGGCTGCCTTGATGATGTCGGCGATGGGCTGCTTGATGCCGAGGTTGATCACCTCGTAGCCGTTGTTCGAGAGGATGATGTCGACGAGGTTCTTGCCGATGTCGTGCACGTCGCCGCGCACCGTGGCGATGACCATCTTGCCCTTGCCGCCGGCCGCCGACTTCTCCATGTGCGGTTCGAGGAGGGCCACGGCGCTCTTCATCACCTCGGCGGACTGCAGCACGAACGGCAGCTGCATCTCGCCCGAGCCGAAGCGCTCGCCGACGACCTTCATGCCCTCGAGCAGGTGCACGTTGATGATGTCGATCGCACTGAGGCCGCCCGCCCGCGCGAGGTCGAGGTCGGCCTCGAGCCCCTTGGCTTCGCCGTCGATGATGCGGCGTTCGAGGCGTTCGCCCACGGGCAGCGCTGCGAGCTCGGCGGCACGCGCGTCGCGGATCGCGGCCATGTCGACGCCCGCGAAGAGGTCGAGCATCGCCACGAGCGGGTCGTAGGTCAGGGTGCCGTCGGCGTCGTACTCGCGCCGGTCCCACACGAGGTCGAGGGCGACCTTGCGCCGGTCCTCGGGCACCGAGGCGAGCGGCACGATCTTCGCCGCGTCGACGATCGCGCTCGTGAGCCCGGCCTCGACCGCTTCGTGCAGGAACACCGAGTTCAGCACCGATCGCGCGGCGGGGTTCAGTCCGAACGAGACGTTCGAGACGCCGAGCGTCGTGTTGATGCCCGGGTACTTCGTGGTGATCTGCCGGATCGCGTCGATCGTCTCGATGGCGTCGCGCCGCGTCTCCTCCTGCCCGGTGGCGATCGGGAAGGTCAGGGCGTCGACGATGATGTCGTCGACGCGCATGCCCCATTCGCCGACGAGGGTGTCGACGAGCCGCGAGGCGATGCGCACCTTGTTCTCCGCGGTGCGCGCCTGCCCCTCCTCGTCGATCGTGAGGGCGATGACGGCGGCGCCGTGCTCCTTCACGAGCGGCATGATGCGGGCGAAGCGGCTGGTGCCGCCCTCGCCGTCTTCGAAGTTGACGGAGTTGACGACCGGCCGGCCGCCGATGAGCTCGAGCCCGGCCTGCAGCACGGCGGGCTCGGTCGAGTCGACCACGAGCGGCAGCGTCGAGGCGCTCGCGAGACGCGAGACGACCTCGCGGATGTCGGCGACGCCGTCGCGCCCGACGTAGTCGACGCACACGTCGAGCAGGTTGGCGCCGTCGCGCACCTGGTTCCGGGCGATGTCGACGCAGTCGTCCCATCGCTCCTCGAGCATCGCCTCGCGGAACGCCTTCGAGCCGTTGGCGTTGGTGCGCTCCCCGATCGCGAGGTACGAGCTCTCCTGCTCGAAGCTCACGTGCTGGTAGAGGCTCGCGACGCCGGGGTCGGCTTCGACACGACGAACGGATGCCTCGGCGCCCCGGAGCCTCGCGACGACGGCGCTCATGTGCGCCGGCGTGGTGCCGCAGCATCCGCCGACGAGGCCGAGGCCGAATTCGCGCACGAACTGCTCGTGCGCGGTCGCGAGCTCTTCGGGCGTGAGCGGGTAGCTCGCGCCGTTCGCACCGAGCACCGGCAGGCCCGCGTTCGGCATGCACATGACCGGCACGTTCGAGAACTTCGAGAGGTGGCGCAGGTGCTCGCTCATCTCGTCGGGCCCGGTCGCGCAGTTCAGGCCGATCGCGTCGACGCCGAGCGGTTCGAGGGCGGTGAGCGCCGCGCCGATCTCGGAGCCCATGAGCATGGTGCCGGTCGTCTCGACGGTCACCTCGACGAAGATCGGCAGTCGCACGCCGGTGGCGGCGATCGCCTGCTTGCAGCCGTTCACGGCGCTCTTGGTCTGCAGCAGGTCCTGCGAGGTCTCGACGAGGAAGGCGTCGGCGCCGCCGCGGATCAGGCCCTCCGCCTGCAGGGCGAACGTCGACTTGAGGTGCGCGTAGCTCGTGTGCCCGAGGCTCGGCAGTTTCGTGCCCGGGCCCATGGAGCCGAGCACCCAGCGCTCGCGCCCGTCGCGCGCCTGCCAGGCCTCTGCGCGCTCGCGGGCGATCGCCGCACCCGCGGCGGCGAGCTCCTCGATGCGGTCGTCGATGCCGTAGTCGGAGAGGTTCGACCAGTTCGCCCCGAACGTGTTCGTCTCGACGGCGTCGATGCCGGTCTCGAAGTAGGCGTCGTGGATCCGCCCGATGATGTCGGGGCGGCTGACGTTCAGGATCTCGTTGCAGCCCTCGAGCTGCTGGTAGTCGTCGAGGCTCGGGTCGTGCTCCTGCAGCATCGTGCCCATCGCGCCGTCGGCGATCACGACGCGCCCCGCGAGTGCCTCGAGCAGGTGCACCGACCGCTCGGGTCGCACCGCGCCCTCGATGTCGGTCGAGGCGGGGTCCGTCTGCGCTGAGGCCTGGGTCACCCGGCAATCGTAACGATCGAGGCTCTCGCCGCGCCTCGTGTGACGGCGCCGCCGTCATGTGTGGGCATGTCTGGGATCAGTGTTTCGCCAGGCGGTCGGGGCGGGTGCGAGCCGTGCGCCCGAGCCGGACCAGCATGACGCCGGCACCGGCGAGCAGCGCTGAAGTGAGCCCACCGACCGCGGGGTCGTTCGGGCCCATGTCGGGCAGTCGCTCGATCGCGACACCGGGCGGCACGGCCGCAGCGCCGCCTGCGGGCGGCTCGGTCGGGCCCGGCCCGGGCTCGGGCGCAAGTGCTCGGGTGTCGATGCGCACGACGTCCTGGTGCGCACCCGGCTCCGACCGGGGCAACGCCTCGACGACGACACCAGACGGATCGGTGTACCGCTCGCCTGGAGCGAGCGGTGCCAACGCGGATTCGCCGAGACTCTCGAATGGCGGCGCACCGTCGGGCATCATGACCTGGATCGGACCGTTGCCGGAGAGGACGTCGGTACGCACTCGAGAGACGAGCGCGCCGGGCTTGACATCGACGTTCTCGTCGTAGGCATCGGGCTGACGTGACTCGACGACGAGCACCTCGAACTCCGACAGGCGCACGACTGCGATGGTGGACCGTCCGCGAAGGCCGAGCGAGTCCAAGGTGATCACGCTCATCGTGCCGGTCGCGATACAGGAGACTGCGCTGTCGTCGATCCAGCCGAGACGCCAGAGGTGCCAACCGAAGAACTCCCGCCCCCGGCCGGCGGCGTAGCCCATCGGGTCCCAGGTGCCGGTGTACTGGTAGCCGAAGTCGTCGCGCCCCGCGGAGCTGTCGTACAGGTCGGGAAGGCCGACGGTGTGTCCGCTCTCGTGCACGACCAGCCACTCCCGGAACGCGTCGAAGTTCTCCTGATCGAAGATCACCGCCCGGGTCAGCGTTCCCTCCATACTCTCGACGAAGGTCGGGTGAAGCTCGAAGGATCGGTCCATGAGACTGTTGGGCGGCACGATGAGCCAGAGGACATCCGTCTCCGAGAAGTCGACGAGTCCATCGACCGCTGCGACCGCGGCGGTCAGCAGCGGCATGGGCCGCCCCACGTACTCCGTGAGGGGCATCGGAAGGCGCGACCACTGCGTCACGGACTCGTGTTCCAGGTCGAGCCGGCCACCGGACTGCGTGTCGAGGATATCGATGCCGTTGCCGAGCAGTTCCTCGGTCGCCGCGATCGTGGCAGGGTCGCCCGGCACGTCGGTGAAATCCGCGTAGATCGCGGTGATGCGCGCCGCGCCCGTCGACGGCAGTGCGCTGTCCTCGATGGGGAAGCCCTCGTACGGCCAGGCCAGGTTCGACGTCGGCTGGCACTCCTCCAGCGAAGCGAGGGCGGGCGGCGGCTGGGTTGCGGCCAGTGCGGCGGGCGGCGCCGCGAGCGCCGATGACGCGAGGATCACGGCAGAGCCGAGAACGGTCGAGAGTCGTGGCGTCGCTGCAGGCGCAGGCACCCCACCAGTGTGGCGCGCGGGAGGGACCGGCACGACCCCGCGTTCGGGGAGAACCCTGCCATTCGCGCGGGAGGTAACGGTGCAATGGGTTGCGCTGAGTGATGCGGCATCCGTTCTCAGCGAACCCACAGCTGGCAGCGGGCCCTGACGGAACAGCATCGGCTCCCCCGCTGTTCTTCTCAGTGGGCGTCGCAGCCGGCGGCGCCGAATCAGGAGGACCACGTGTCACAGGACTACCGGAAGACTCCCGAGGCCATCGCCCGCCTCACCCCGAAGCAGTACTCGGTCACCCAGGAGGACGGCACCGAGCCGGCCTTCCGCAACGAGTACTGGGACAACCACGAGCCCGGCATCTACGTCGACGTCGTCTCGGGGCAGCCGCTGTTCGCCTCGACCGACAAGTACGACAGCCGATCGGGCTGGCCGAGCTTCACGAAGCCGATCGAGCCCGATGCGGTGACCGAGAAGACCGACCGCTCGCTCTTCATGAAGCGCGTCGAGGTGCGGTCGACCGGTGCCGACAGCCACCTCGGCCACGTCTTCGACGACGGCCCGGCCGACGCGGGCGGGCTCCGCTACTGCATGAACTCCGCGGCCCTGCGTTTCGTTCCGCTCGCCGAGCTGGACGAGGCGGGCTACGGTCGATACCGCGCACTGTTCGAGAACCAGGAGAACGCACGATGACTGCACGAACCGAGACCGCGATCCTCGCCGGCGGCTGTTTCTGGGGCATGGAGGACCTGATCCGCAAGCGCCCCGGAGTGCTCACCACTCGCGTCGGCTACACGGGCGGCGACGTGCCGAACGCGACGTACCGCAACCACGGCACGCACGCCGAGGCGATCGAGATCGTGTTCGACCCCGAGGTCGAGTCGTTCCGCGACCTCCTCGAGTTCTTCTTCCAGATCCACGACCCGTCGACGCTGAACCGCCAGGGCAACGACATCGGCACGAGCTACCGCTCGGCGATCTTCCCGACGAGCGACGAGCAGCAGGCGGTCGCCCTCGACACCATCGCAGACGTCGACGCGTCCGGGCTCTGGCCGGGCCCCGCGACGACCGAGGTCGCGCCCGCCGGTCCCTTCTGGGAGGCGGAGCCCGAGCACCAGGACTACCTGGAGAAGTACCCGAACGGCTACACGTGCCACTTCGTGCGGCCGGGCTGGAAGCTGCCGAAGCGCGACAGCGAGCCCGCTGCGTAGCCCAGCGTGAATCCGAGCCCCGGCGATCGACCGATCGCCGGGGCTCGATCGCGTCCGGCGTCAGGTCGGGCGCCGCGCCGGCGAGCGTCCTGCGCCGGGTCTGGCGCCGACGGGTGTCCGACCGGCAGGATGAGCTGGTGCAACCACTCAGCGAAGAGCGGGCACCCCTCGAGGGTGTCATCGAGACCTCCACCGGCGCCCTCCGCGGCGAGACCGTCGACGGCATCACCCGCCACCTGGGAGTGCCGTACGCCGCACCGCCCTTCGGCGAGCGCCGGTTCCGCCTGCCGGCTCCGGTCGAACCCTGGCCGGGCGTCCGCGACGCGACGACCTTCGGGCCGACCGCTCCGCAGTCGCCGTACACCGGCGCGCTCGGCGAACTGCTCCCCACCGTCGCGATCCCCGGCGACGAGATCCTGAACGTCAACATCTGGTCGCCGGCGGATGCCGCGGCGACGCCGTACCCCGTCATGGTCTGGATGCACGGCGGGTCGCTGAAGCACGGGTCGAACGCGCTGCCCGGCTACGACGGGTCGACCTTCGCCCGCGACGGCGTGGTGTTCGTCTCCGTCAACTACCGCCTCGGCACCGAGGGCTTCTCGGTGCTCGAGGGCGCTCCCCTGAACCTCGGCCTGCACGACCAGCTCGCGGCGCTGCGCTGGGTGCAGCGCGAGATCGCGGCGTTCGGCGGCGACCCCGCCCGGGTCACGGTCTTCGGGCAGTCGGCGGGCGGCGCGACCGTCGCAGCGCTCGCGGCGTCGCCGGTCGCGAGCGAGGTGATGCAGCGGGCGATCGTCATGAGCGGGCCGCTCGAGGCGAAGGCGCCGGCCGATGCGGGCAGGATCACCGCGCTCATCGCCCGTGAGCTCGGCATCGCGGCGACGCGCGACGCGTTCGCGGCGGTCGAGCCCGATCGTCTGGTGGCCGCGCAGGCCAAGGTGATCGCGGGCGCCTCCCCGCTCGGCGGTGGTCCCGCGTTCACCATCGCGATCGACGAGGAGCTCGTGCCGGTCTCTCCCTCCGACGCGTTCGCGGCCGGCGCCTCCTCCAACGTGCCGCTCCTCATCGGCACGACGACCGAGGAGTACCGCCTCTGGCTCGTGCCGAGCGGCGCCGTCGACAAGATCACGCGGCTGCACCTCGCCATCGGCCGTCGCGCCGCGAAGATCTCCGCGGCAGCGGTGCGACGGTATCGCGCGAACCGACCGGGAGCGAAGCACGGCGAGGTCTTCGGCGCGATCCTCACCGACGTGCTGCTGCGTCGCTCCGAGTACCGGGTGGCCGATGCGCGGGCGGCGGCGGGCGCACCGACGTGGGTCTACGAGTTCGCGTGGCGGAGCCCGGTGCGGGAGCTCGGCGCGGCGCACGCGGTGGAGCTCGGCTTCGTCTTCGACGGCCTCGCGGTGCCCGACTCCGTGGCGCTCGCCGGGGCATCCGCTCCGCAGTCGCTCGCCTCGGCGATGCACGGCGCATGGATCGCGTTCGCCGTATCGGGCGATCCCGGCTGGTCGCCCTGGAGCGCCGAGCGCCCGGTGCGCGTGTTCGACGGCGACGGCGACCCGGTCGTGCCGGCGCCCCGTCTCGACGAGCTGCAGGAGCTCGGCGGCTGAGACGGCAGCGGGTCAGCTCGGCGCGTCAGGCGGCCGCCGAGCGGACCCGATCGTGCAACAGCTTCGCGGCCAGACCCAACGCCTGTTCGGCGGCGGGCTGGCGCTGCGCCGGAACCGACGACTCGCTGAGCACCGCGATGGCGAGCGCGCGACCGTCGGCGTGTTCGAGCACGCCGACCTCGTGGCGCAGGTGCAGGAACGTTCCCGTCTTCGAGTGCCACGCGGCGTCGTCGGACTCGAGGTCGGGAGCGAGTCGCTGGCGCATGACGTTCATCGCCAGGAGGCTGCGCAGCCGATCCCTCTGAGGGTGGAGTGCCGGTGACCGCCAGATGCGGTCGAGGAGCTCGACGCACGCGTGCGCGGTGCCCGCGTTCGCGCTCGAGACGTCGAGCTGGGGAATCAGGTGGCCGCCGCCGCGGGTCGACGCCCGGATGGCGAGGGAGAGCGCCTGCGGCATCTGCTCGGGCGGCAGCACGCTCGCGAGGGTGCGGTGCAGCTCGCTGATCGAGTGCCGCACGGTGATGCCGGCGATGCCCGTCTCGCGCAGCGATGCGGTGACCGCGGCCGGTGGGCAGAGTCCGAACAGCGCATCGGCCGCCGTGTCGTCGCTGAGGCAGACGGCCATGTAGAGCAGGTCCTCGATCGACACGGTCGTCGAATGACGGAATCGGCTGTATCCGGTCTGTCCCGGCGTTCGATCCTCGGGCGCGAGGGTCACCGGCCGAGCCGCGTCGAGCACGCCCTCGTCGATGCGCTGCAGCACGGCGAGCGCGAGCGGGAGCTTGACGACGGAGGCGAGGGGGTAGGCCTCGTCGGCGGCGATCGACAGCTGGCGACCGCTCTCGAGGTCGCGCACGACGATCGATGCGCGGAGCCCCGCCGAGCGCAGGACCTCGGCGGCGTCGCGGAGCACGGCGCGATCAGTCTGCACGTGTGCCGCTCGGCGTCGGCAGGGCCAAGCTCTCGCTGCCGGCGACCGCGTCGGACTGCAGCAGTTCGGCGACCCGCGCACCCGCGACCTCGAGGAACCGCGAGCCGAGCTCCCGTTCGCGAGCTGCGATGGCGTATCCGCGCACGAGTCGCAGATCGCCGAGCGCTCGCCATCGCAGCCCGAACGCGCCGGCTTCGGCGCTCGTGCAGAGCACCACGTCGCCGCCGAGCGCTGCCGACATCGCGGTGATGAGCGACGGCGCGGTTCGGAGCTGTGCCGGCGCGAGTCCGGCGCCGTTCCGCACCCGCTCGAGGCGATCGCGGACGTGCGGCACGTCGTCCTCGGGTTGCAGCCAGATCCTGACGAGCGAGCGGATGCCGCGGCGCGGCCGCAACTCGGTGACGAAGAAGTCGCCCTCGGCGAGGCTCGGCCCGGCGACACCGACCCCGAGGGCCGTCGCCCATCGTGCCCGGTCGGGAGCCACGGGGTCGATGCTGAGCGAGGTGCGCCCGGCCGCGAACGCCGCCTCCCGCTCTGCGGGGAGTCCGGGCACGAACTCGACCGTCATCGATCGACCGGCTGCGGCGGCGGCGATCGTCGCCGCAGCTGCCTGCCCGAAGGCGTGCGGCACGCCAACCGTCACCGGCAGCCGGTGCGACCGCTCGGCGTCCTCGGAGAGTTCGAGGGCGGCGTCGACGAGCTTGACCGCGCTCGGCAACACCCCTCGACCGAACTCGGTCAGCACCACGCGGCGCGAGGTGCGCTCGAAGAGACGTGCTCCGAGGTGCGCCTCGAGCGCCGCGATGCGCCGACTCGCCACGGATTGGGTGACACCGGCCCCGATCGCGCCGGCCGTGAAGCTCTCGCGTTCGGCGACGGACACGAACGCCTCGCACGCGGCCCGCAGATCGAGGTGTCGTGCCATGCATGCGATTCTTGCATCGATCGGGTCCATACGGCCTTTGCCTGCATCGACGGGTCGCCGACAGACTCCCGGACATGACCACTCGACCGAATTCCAGCCAGCTCTCCCGACGATCCATGCTCGCCATCGGCGGCCTCACCACGGCCGGCGCGGCGGCCACCGCATTCTCGGCGGCGCCCGCGTTCGCAGCACCGTCCGCACCCGCCGTCGGCGGCCACCGACGGCTCGCCGAGGCCATCGCGGAGCTCGAGCGGGCGACATCCGTCACCATCGGCGTCACCGCGCTGTGGCACGACTCGCGGCGGGCCTTCCGGTACCGCGGCGACGAGCGCTTCCCGATGTGCTCCGTGTTCAAGACCCTCGCCGCGGGCGCGCTCGTCCGGGCGCGCGGGTACGACGAGGAGTACTGGACGCGGCCGATCCCGTTCACCGATGGCGACGTCGTGGGCGATTCGACGAAGCTCGACACCACGTCGTGGACGGCGACGCCGGAACAGATGGCCGACGCCGCGTTGCGGTTCAGCGACAACACGGCCGGCAACCTGCTGCTCCGCGAGCTCGGCGGCCCGCAGGCGGTGACCACCTTCGCCCGCTCCCTCGGAGCGAGCCGAACCCGGCTCGACCGACCCGAGCCGGAGGTCAACGAGGCGACGCCCGGCGATGAGCGCGACACCTCCACGCCCGACGACATCGCGATGCTCTTCCAGCTGCTGCTCGTCGACCAGGGCGCCGGCGCCCTCACCACCGCACGTCTGCAGGAATGGATGCTGCGGAACACGACCTCAGGCAAGCGGATCCTCGCGGGCCTGACCCCGCCGTTCGAGCTCGCCGACAAGACCGGCCTCGGCGGCTACGGCGTCGTCAACGACGCCGGCGTCGTCTGGCGTCCAGGAGAGCAGGCGCTCACGCTCGCGATCCTGACGCGCACCGACCGCGCCGACGCGCCGAGCAACCACGACGTGCTCGCCGACGTCACGCGGCTCATCGTCGCAGTCTGACGAACGAAGCGCCCCATGTGCAGAGTGTCGATTCGACGTTCATCTTCGTGCACCCTGCACATGGGGTGGCAGTCCTCCCGTGACTAACGTGAGCGAAAACGTTCCCCCAGCTTGAAGGACGCTCATGGCTCGCTTGGCTCACGCAGACGACTTCGCCCTCTCCCGTGTCACCCCCGAGGCGCAGAAGCCCTGGTTCGGCATCGCGGTGCAGCGGTTCGGACAGGTCTCGGCACTCTCGCAGTTCCTGCTCGGCGCCACCCTCGGGTACAGCATGACGTTCGGAGAGGCGGCGCTCGCGCTGCTGCTCGGCTCGATCATCCTCGAGGTGATCATGTGCATCGTCGGCATCATCGGCCAGAAGGAGGGCCTGAACACGGCACTGCTGGCGCGCTGGACCGGCTTCGGCGAGATCGGCGCCTCGCTCGTCGGCCTCGCGATCGGCATCAGCCTGATCGGCTGGTTCGGCATCCAGAGCGCCATCTCGGCCGAGTCGCTCGACGTGCTCATGCCGGGCGTCATGCCCGCCTGGGCGTGGAGCCTCATCTTCGGCCTCGTCGTGACTGCGATCGTCGCGTTCGGCTTCAAGGGCATGCAGTGGCTCGCCAACATCACGGTGCCGCTGTTCCTGATCCTCGTGGGCTGGTCGGTCATCAGCGAGCTCGCGCAGCACGACATCGTGGAGCTCCTCACCGGCCCGGCCCCCGGGCCCGCCATGAGCGTCTGGACCGGAACCGGCATCGTCGCCGGCGGCCTCATCGTCGGCGCGATCATCACCGCCGACATGACGCGCTTCAATCGTTCGAAGGCCGACGTCATCAAGCAGACCGTCGTCGGCGTCAGCCTCGGCGAGTTCGTGATCGGCCTCGCCGGCGTGCTCCTCGCCCACGCGGCCGCCTCCGGCAACATCGTCGCCATCGTGACCTCGTCGATCGGCTTCGTCGGCCTCATCATCGTGATCACGGGCACGCTGAAGATCAACGACTGGAACCTGTACTCCTCGACGCTCGGCCTCGTCAACTTCATCTCGACGGCCTTCAACCGCAACCTGCACCGCGTGACCACGACGATCGTGCTCGGCGTCGTGGGCTCGGTGCTGGCCGCCGTCGGCATCCTCGGTCAGTTCACCGAGTTCCTCATCATCCTGGGCGTCGCCTTCCCGCCCATCGCAGGCATCATGGTCGCCGAGTACTTCGTGGTGAAGCGCTGGCGCACCGACCTCGACGAGACGCGCGAGTCCGGCCGGCTCCCCGTGACCGCCCCGCGCATCGTGCCGGCGACGATCGTCATCTGGGTGGTCTCCGCGCTCGTCGGCTACTTCGTCACGTGGGGCATTCCGCCCGTGCTCTCGCTCGTCGTGTCGATGGTGCTCTACATCGTCGCCGGCAAGCTCGGCTGGGTGCGGGGCATCGGCACCGCACGCACCAACCAGGTCGAGGCGCCCGTCGAGCAGGTCTCGGCCCGCTCCTAATCTCGACCACCTCCGAACTTCGCATCACACGCACCACACGCACCACCCAGAAAGCGAGAACCATGCATATCGGCATCGACGTCGGCGGCACCAACACGGACGCAGTGCTCATGGACGGCACGCGAGTACTCGCGGGCGTCAAGCACTCCACCACCCCGGATGTCACGAGCGGCATCGTGCAGGCGATCGAAGACCTGCGATCGGGCCACGCATTCGCGGGCACCGACATCGACGCGGTCATGATCGGCACGACCCACTTCATCAACGCCCTCGTGCAGGCCAAGCGCCTCGCCCCGACGGCGGCCCTCCGTCTCGGCCTGCCCGCGACGAAGGCGCTGCCGCCGCTCGTCGACTGGCCGGCGCCGCTCGTCGAGGCGATCAACGCGAAGAGCTACCTCGCGCACGGCGGCTACGAGTTCGACGGCCGCCCGATCTCCCCGCTCGACCCCGAGGAGCTGCGCGGCCACGCTGCGGACATGAAGGCCAACGGCATCCGCTCGGTCGCGATCTCCTCGGTGTTCAGCCCGGTCAACCACGACCTCGAGGTCGAGGCCGGCCGCATCATCGCCGAGGAGCTCGGACCCGACGTCGCCATCTCGCTCTCGCACGAGATCGGCCGCATCGGCCTGCTCGAGCGCGAGAACGCGACGATCATCAACGCGGCGCTGCGCGAACTCGCGTCGGAGATCGTCGACGGCCTCACCGCCGCCGTGCGCAAGCAGGGCATCGAGGCGCCCATCTTCCTCAGCCAGAACGACGGCACCCTCATGGACGAGGACTACGTGCGCCTCTACCCCGTCGCCACCTTCGCGTCGGGCCCGACGAACTCGATGCGCGGCGCCGCCCTCACGAGCGGCCTCGACACCTGCGCCGTCGTCGACGTCGGGGGCACGACCGCCGACATCGGCCTGCTCATCAACGGCTTCCCGCGCGAGACGTCGAACGAGGTCAAGGTCGCGGGCATCCGCACGAACTTCCGCATGCCCGACGTGCTCTCGCTCGGCATCGGCGGCGGCAGCATCGTCGACGTCGAGACGGGCGAGGTCGGCCCGGAGTCGGTCGGCTACCGCCTCACGACCGAGGCACTGGTCTTCGGCGGCTCGACCCTGACCGCGACCGACATCGCGGTCGCCGCGGGCCGCGCCGAGGTGGGCGACGCCTCGAAGGTCGCGCACCTCGATCCGGCGCTCGTCGAGCGCGTGCTCGCACGCATCGCGGAACGCGTCGCCGAGGCCGTCGACCGCATGCGCACCTCCCCCGAGCCGATCCCGGTCGTCGCCGTCGGCGGCGGCTCGATCCTGCTGCCCGATGCCCTGCCGCTCTTCGGCGGGGTGCACCGACCCGAGAACTACGCCGTCGCGAACGCGATCGGCGCCTCGATCGCCCAGGTGGGTGGCGAGATCGACAAGGTCTACGCGATCGAGCCGGGCCGCCGCGAAGAGGCGCTCGCCGCGGTGCGCGCCGAGGCCGTCGACAAGGCGATCGCCGCCGGCGCCTCGCCCAGGTCGGTCGCGATCGTCGACTTCGACGAGGTCCCCATCCCGTACCTGCCGGGCAACGCCACGCGCATCCGCGTCAAGGCCGTCGGCGACCTCGACATGGGGGCGTGACATGAGCTGGACGATCACGGCCGCCCAGATCCCCGACGTCGCCCGCGGGGCCGCGGTACTCGGCACCGGCGGCGGCGGCGATCCCTACATCGGCGCGCTGCTCGCGACGCAGGCGCTGCGCGAACACGGCGACGTCACGGTCGCCTCGCTCGACGAGGTGCCCGACGACGCGGTCGTGCTGACCGTCGCCATGATGGGCGCTCCGACCGTCATGGTCGAGAAGCTGCCGAGCCTCGACGAGGTCACCGCGCCCGTGCATGCGCTCGGCACCTACCTCGGCCGCCCGGTGACGCACATCGCGTGCGCCGAGGTCGGCGGCGTGAACTCCACGATCCCGATCGCGGCCGCTGCCGCACTCGGGTTGCCGCTGCTCGACGCCGACGGCATGGGCCGCGCCTTTCCCGAGCTGCAGATGGTGCTGCCGACCCTCTACGGCGTCACCGCCTCACCCCTCGCGTTCAGCGACGAGAAGGGCAACACGGGCGTGCTGCAGACGGTCGACAACAGCTGGACCGAGCGCATCGCGCGCGTCGCCTGCGTCGAGATGGGATGCTCCGTCATGATCTCGGGCTTCTCGATGTCGGGCGCCCAGGCGCGTGAAGCGCTCGTGCCCGACTCGCTCACGCTCTGCGCCGAGATCGGCCGCACGATCGTCACGGCACGCGCCGAGAAGGCCGACCCGGTCGACGCCGCCGTTCGCCTGCTCGGCGGCCGCGAGCTCTTCGCGGGCAAGGTCGTCGACGTGCAGCGCGCGACCACGACCGGCTTCGCCCGCGGCAGAGCGCGCATCGAGGGCGCGGATGCCTCGGTCACCCTGTCGTTCCAGAACGAGCACCTGATCGCCGAGTCCGACGGCCGCATCCTCGCGACCACCCCCGACCTGATCATGGTGCTCGACCACGACTCCGGTGAGCCGATCACGACCGAGGCACTGCGGTACGGACAGCGGGTGCGCGTGATCAGCGCGCCGAGCGACGAGCGCTGGCACTCGTCGGAGGCGCTCGCGATGGTGGGCCCCGGGTACTTCGGCTACGACCTGCCCTCGCACCGCTTCGACGGAAGCGTCGAGACGCCAGGCGGGGCATCCGTGGAGGCGGCCGCATGAGCTGGCAGCTGACCGCGGCCGACCTGCCCGACCTCGCGCGCGGCGCGACCCTGCTCGGCACCGGCGGCGGCGGTGATCCGTACATCGGCAAGATGCTCGTCGAGCGGGTGCTCGGCGACGGCTCGATCACGATCCTCGACCCCGACGAGCTCGACGACGACCTCTTCGTCATCCCCACGGCCCAGATGGGCGCGCCGACCGTGATGATCGAAAAGATCCCGGCGGGCACCGAGCCGACGCTCGCACTCCGCACCCTCGAGGAGCACCTCGGCAGGAAGGCGGATGCCACGATGCCGATCGAGTGCGGCGGGATCAACTCGATGATCCCGCTCGTCGTCGCGGCCGAGACCGGGCTCCCGGTCGTCGACGCCGACGGCATGGGCCGTGCATTCCCCGAGCTCTCGATGGAGACGTTCGCCGTGTACGGCGTGCACGGCTCCCCGCTCGCACTCGCGGGCGAGCGCGGCGAGCAGGTCATCATCGACACCGGTGACGACGACCGCCAGATGGAGTGGCTCGCGCGAGGCATCACGATCCGCCTCGGCGGCGTCGGGCACATCGCCGAGTACGCGATGAGCGGCGCCGACGTGAAGCGCACGGCGGTTCCGCGCACCATCTCGATGGCGCTCGCGCTCGGCCGGGCCATCCGCCTCGCCCGCGAATCGCACCGTTCGCCGTTCGAGGCGATCGCCGACACCCTCGCACCGACGCTCTACTCGCACCTGCGGGAGCTCTTCGTCGGCAAGGTGACCGACGTCGAGCGACGCACGACCGACGGGTTCGCGAAGGGTCGCGCGGTGATCTCGCCGCTCGATCCGGCGAGCGCGGAGACGTTCGAGATCTCGTTCCAGAACGAGAACCTCATCGCCCGGCGGAACGGGGAGGTCGTCGCGATCGTGCCCGATCTCATCTGCGTCGTCGACCACGAGTCGGCCGAGCCGATCACCACCGAGGGTCTCAGGTACGGCCAGCGGGTTCGCGTGCTCGGCATCTCGACACCCGAGATGATGCGCACGGCCGGGGCGCTGCAGGCGTTCGGACCGTCGGCTTTCGGGCTGGCCGACCCCTTCGTGCCCGTGGAGTCGCGCGCCTAGGCTTGAGACATGGCGAGAACCCTCGAGCACGCGCAGTTGCCTGCGCTCGCGCGGGGGTTCTCGCTGCTCGGCTCGGGCGGCGGTGGAGCGACGACCATGCTCGAGCTGGCGCTGGTCGATGACGAGCACTGGCCGGTCACGCTGCACGAGCTCGACGACCTCGACCCCTCGCTGCCGTGCCTCGGTGCGGCCTTCGTCGGCTCGACGATGCTGCTCGGCGAACGCCTGCCCGGAGCCGCACCGTTCGGACGACTCATCGCCGCCGCCGAACGCTGGCTCGGTCACCCGGTGCCCGTGGTCTGCTCCCTCGAGGGCGGGGGCCTGAACGGGCTCACCCCGTTCACGCTCACCGGCGACCGGCTCCTCGTCGATGCCGACCTCACCGGCCGGGCGGTGCCCGGTCTCGACCAGATGTCGTTGCTCGTCGACCGGGTCCCCGGGGTGATCGCCGCGTGCGACACCGGGGCCGGCGGCGTGATGCTCGTCGAGACCGACCGGCCGATCGACCTCGAACGCGTGATCCGGTCGGCCACGATCCAGGCCGGCGGGGTCGGCGGCACGGTCTTCGCCGGGTTCACGGTGGGAGACCTCGTCGAGCACTCGGTGCACGGCGGCACCCGGCGCGCCCTCGAGCTCGGCGCCGCTTTCCTCCGCGCACGGTCGGCTCCCCTGCCCGAACTGGCGGCGGCCCTCGGCGGCCGGCTCCTCGGCCAGGGGCGCATCACGGCCGTCGAGCCCGACGCCCGCGATCCCCATGTCAATTCGATCGGCGTCGACGGCGACCGAGGCCAGGTGCACCGCATCGTCACGCGCTCCGAGACGCTCGCGTTCATGACCGACGGGCGCCTCGAGGCATCCGCTCCGACGATCATCGTCGTGCTCGATGCGGTCTCGCGGGACATCCTCGAGGTCACGGACCTCACCCTCGCGCGCACCATCGCCGTGCTCGAGCTGCCGGCGCCGGGCTGGTGGTCGGAACGCGGCGAGCGCCTGCGCCACGTCGTGCCGTCCGCGTACGGCCTCGCCGACCTCGACGGAGCCGCATGAACGAGGACCTCAGGCTGAGCGCACTGCTCGCCCATCCCGCGAACGGTGGCCTGCGGGTCGTCGCCGGACCGACGGATGCCTCGTGGGCCGACGTCGTCATCGAGACCGCGGAGGCCGCGCTGCCCGATCGCGGCGCCGCCGGCATCGCGATCCTCACCGCTCCGCCTCCCGCCACCCCGTGGCAGCAGGACGCCCTCATCCGCCGCACCCGCGACCGCGGGTTCCTGGCGCTCGCGGTGCCCGGCGCCGA
Source organism: Agromyces sp. NPDC056965 (assembly GCF_042673425.1). Lineage (NCBI taxonomy): Bacteria > Bacillati > Actinomycetota > Actinomycetes > Micrococcales > Microbacteriaceae > Agromyces > Agromyces sp. NPDC056965. The sequence goes on from NZ_JBHURI010000058.1 coordinate 23,035, forward strand.
GGGGTTCGGCGCCGGTACGCGCGCCCTCGCCGCTCGGCTCGGGCTCTCCCTCCTGCACGTCGACAAGCCGATGCAGCTCGCGAAGGCGTGCTGGCACCTGATCGAGGCGCGCGACGCGCTCACCCTCGGCTACGTGCGCAAGGTCGCCCAGTCGATCGAGTATCACGCCGAGGGGCTCTCCGACCTGTTGCGGCACCTGAGCTCGAGCGTCGGCCACGGCATCGCGCTCGTCGACTCCGAGGGCGTGCTGCTCGAGGCCGGCGGGCGGCTCGATGCATCCGTGCACGCGGCGATCGACTTCGCGCCGTGGCTGGATCTCGCGAGGTCGGGCGTCGGCGCCGCGGCGTCCGTTCGCGTCGACAGCCCGAGCCGCGAGGGGCTGCGCATCGCCTTCTTCGGCGACGGGCTCAGCGACCCGCAGCTGAGCGCACTCGCGGTCGCGGCCGAGGTCGCGATGCCCGCGGTGGCCGCTCGGATCCTCATCGATGAGGTCGCCGAGGTGAGCGACGCGTCGGTGTCGTCGGCGGTGCTGCGCGACTTCGTCGACCTGCGCGGTGCCCCCGATCCCGACGTGGAGCGCCGAATGCTCGAGCGGGGGTGGCGCACCGCCGGCTACCACCTCGCCTTCCGCGTCATCGGCCGCGCTCGGCTCGACACCTTCCAGCTCCTGCGCTTCGTCACGCGAGAACTCGGCACCTTCTCCGCCGACTCCCACGCCACGACGAGCGGGCGCGGGGTGACCGGATGGCTCACCTTCGCCGAGCCTCCCCCCGCCCAGCAGGTCGAGGGGCACATCACCGCCCTCCGAGGGCTCCACGTCGCCGCACGCCGCGACTTCAACGTCGCAACCGGCGTGGGGTCGCTCGAGAGCGGATCGGCCGGGCTCACGGAATCCCTCAGCGAGGCTGCGGATGCCGCGCGCATCGCCGTCGATCGTTCGGCGACGGGGTGGTTCGTGCGCGTCGACGGCCTCGGGCTCGAGCAGCTGCTGCTCGCATGGACGGGCAACGACACCTTCGTCCCGGCCGCGAGGTCGCTGCTCGCCCCGCTGCAGGACGGCGGCGGCGAACTGCTCGAGACGCTGTCGGCCTACCTCGACCACGAGTCGGGCATCGCGGCGACCGCGGCCGCGCTGGGCCTGCACCGCAACACCGTCTCGACGCGCATCCAGCGCGCCCAGGAGCTGCTCGGCGTCGACATGGCCGACCCCGAGGCGCGGCTCGCACTGCATCTCGCGTGCCGGGCCGTGCGCGAATCGGGCTGACCCGGCTCAGAGCCGCTGCGCTCCCGTACCGTGCTCGCCGAGCTCGTCGTCGGGGTTCAGCAGGCGGCACGCCTTCATCGAGAGGCAGCCGCAGCCGATGCATCCGGTCAGCTCGCGCTCGAGCTGCTCGATGCCGAGGCGGCGCAGCTCGAGCTGCCGCTTCCATCGGCGTGATGCGGCCTGCCAGTCCGCGTGACTCGGGGTCGTGTCGAGCGGCACGTTCTCGAACGCCGTCTGCACGTCGGAGAGCGGGATGCCGAGTCGTTTCGCGACCGAGATGAGCGAGACCCGGCGCAGCATGTGCCGCGGATAGCGGCGCTGGTTGCCTCCGGTGCGGTGCGAGGCGATGAGGCCGAGGTCTTCGTAGAAGCGCAGCGCCGACGGCGCCACGCCCGTGCGGCGGCTCATCTCGCCGACGGTGAGCAGCTCGTCGGGAGCGTGCTTCCCGATCGCGGCCGGTTCGGCCTCGAGCTCGTCATGCTGCGACATCCGCACCCCCGTTTTGACTTCAAGGGTACTTGAGGTTTTACGGTGGAGGCATGCGAATCGTGAAATCGGTGATCGCCCCGTGACCTATGTGATCGCGCTGCCGTGCGTCGACGTGAAGGACAAGGCCTGCATCGACGAGTGTCCCGTCGACTGCATCTACGAGGGTGAGCGCTCGCTCTACATCCACCCCGACGAATGCGTCGACTGCGGTGCCTGCGAACCCGTCTGCCCCGTCGAGGCCATCTACTACGAAGACGACCTGCCCGACATGTGGGCCGACTACTACAAGGCGAACGTCGAGTTCTTCGAGATCTCGACGGGCGCCGGCCCGGCGCTCGGCTCACCGGGCGGCGCGGCGAAGACCGGCATGCTCGCCTTCGACCACCCGATCATCGCGGCCCTGCCGCCGCAGGAGGCGCACGCATGACGGATGCCGCGACCGCGCGCCCGGCCATCACCACCGCCGACGCGTTCAAGGCCGCGTTCCGCGACCACCCCGCCGGCGTCGCCCTCATCACGGGCATGACGCCGGTCGGACCCGTCGGCCTCACCGCGTCGAGCGTCGCCTCGGTCTCGGCCGAACCGGCCGCCCTCTCGTTCTCGGTGACCCGCGCGACCGGCTCGGCCGGCGCGCTGCTCGCGGCCGACAGCGTGGTGGTCCACTTCCTCGGCGCCCAGCACGTCGACGTCGCCCGCGCCTTCGCCCACTCGGGCCGGCCGCGCTTCACCGCCGAGCAGGGCTGGTCGTGGCTCGAGACCGGTGAGCCGTGGCTCGCCGACTCCCCCGCGGCGCTCCGCTGCCGTACGCTGCACGTGGTGCCCGTCGGCGGTTCGTCGCTCGTCGTCGCTGAAGTGCTCGACGTGTTCCTCGGCGAACCGGCTCCGTCGCTCGTGTACCGCGATCGCCGATTCCACCGCATCGACCACTCCGCCCCAGAACTCTGACTCCCGTCACCCGCCGCATCGCACCCGCGATCGGCACACCGAAAGGAAGCATCCGGATGCCCGCCTATTCACTGCCTGAACTGCCCTACGACTACTCCGCGCTCGACCCGCACATCTCGGCGACGATCATGGAGCTCCACCACTCGAAGCACCACCAGGCCTACGTCACGGGTGCGAACACCGCGCTCGAGCAGCTCGCCGAGGCCCGCGAGAGCGGCAACCTCGCGAACGTCAACAAGCTCGAGAAGGACCTCGCGTTCAACCTCGGCGGCCACATCAACCACAGCGTGTTCTGGCAGAACATGTCGCCCGACGGCGGCGGTTCCCCCGAGGGCGAGCTGGCTGCGGCGATCGACGACGGCTTCGGTTCGTTCGACGCGTTCCGCGCCCACTTCACCGCGACCGGGCTCGGCGTGCAGGGATCGGGCTGGGCCGTGCTCGCCTGGGACAGCGTCGGCGCCCGCCCCGTGATCTTCCAGCTCTTCGACCAGCAGGGCAACGCGCCGCTCGGCGTGACCCCGCTGCTGCAGCTGGACGTCTGGGAGCACGCGTACTACCTCGACTACCGGAACGTCCGCGCCGACTACGTGAAGGCCTTCTGGGAGATCGTGAACTGGGCCGACGTGCAGGCGCGGTTCACGGCCGCCAGCACCGCCACCACCGGTCTCATCGTGCCGAGGGCCAGCTGAGCACTCCGCCCGAACCCCCTCGCGCGCCACGGCGCCGGCGGAGACCCCGCCGGCGCCCGTCGGTCGCGCTCCTCGCGGTGCAGCTCCGGCGCTACGGACTGCTCGCGCTGATCCTCCTCACGGCGATCGGCACGCTGATCGCCTGGTTGAACCAGTAGCCCGGCACCGCGCCTCGGCTAGGATGGGAAGTTCTTTGCCAGACGACCCCACGGGGTCGCCGAGAGGGAGGAACTCCCCGATGACCACGGACTCCGTTTGGATGACCCCTGCCGCGCTGGAGCGGCTCGAAGCCGAGCTCGCCGGGCTCTCCCGGCCCGGCCGGACCCTGACCGACACCGAGCAGGCCCGAGCCACGGAGCTCCGCGCGATGGTGCGCAACGCCGAGGTGGGCCTGAAGCCCGACGACGGACTCGTCGAGCCCGGCATGCGCATCACCGTGCGATTCGACGACGACGCCGAACCGACGAGCTTCCTGCTCGGCAGCCGCGAGCTCGCCGACCTCGACGAGAGCGTCGACCTCGACGTGTACTCGCCCACCTCGCCGCTCGGCTCCGCGATCACCGGCCGCTACGTCGGCGATGCCGTCACCTACCAGGCACCGAACCGCCCCGTGCTGGTCACCGTGCTCGAAGCGGTGCCGTTCGGCTGAGCCACCACGATCGAGCGGATGCCGCGGGCGACTGTCG
>NZ_JBHURI010000059.1:0-26639 GCF_042673425.1 Agromyces sp. NPDC056965
CCGATGCACCCCCGGCGGCGTGCCCGACGCGCTGATCTGAACGCCGCTCAGCTGAGCGGCGGTTGACGACGGGGCGGGGTGGCTACCGCCCCCCGGCCCCTGCTCGTTCAGCCGTCAGGCGAGCGGCGGAAGTCGCACTTCGTGCAGCACCTCGCCGCCGAGGTCGCGCATCGTGAGCACGAGCTCGTCTGCGGTCGCCTCGCCGTCGATCCACGCGGCCGCCTCGTCGGAGGCCACGTCGAAGTCCGGCCCGCCGCTGATGAGCTGCGCGTACGGGAACTCCTCGGTCGCCGGCATCCAGGTCTGGTAGTGCGTGTGCCCCGATACGACGATCTGGGCGCCCCACTCGACGAGTGCGTCGTGCCAGGCGTCGCGGCTCATGCGGCTGAACCAGTCGTAGCCGTCGGCGTCGTAGTCGACGACGGTCTCGTCGATCCAGCGCAGCGGGATGTGGCAGAACACGACCCGGTAGGGCGCGTCCCGGAACTCCGGACGAGCGGTCACCTCGCGCAGCCACTCCGCCTGCTCGGCACGCAGCGGTTCGAAGGCGACGCGGCCCTCGAACGTCGGGTGCGCGTCGGGCTTGTCCTCGCCGGTGTGCAGCACGATGCACGCGACCGGCCCGATGCGGAAGGCCGTGAACGGCCGTCCCTCGGGCATGGCCACGAAGTCCTCGAGCTGGTACGCCCAGGTGCCGCGCACGTCGTGGTTGCCCACCACGATCGCGAGCGGGCGCCCCGCGCTGACGTCGAGGCCCGCCGGGTTCAGCACCGTCGAGGTGAACCACGACGGATCCTTCCAGTCGTTGCAGAGGTCGCCGTTCCAGACGAGCACGTCGACGTCGGGCGTCGCCTCGTGCAGCGCCCGCATCGTGTCGTCGCGCTGGTGGGTGTCGTTCCAGACCGCGAAGTGCGCCCGGTCGGATGCCGCGTCGAGCGTGCGCACCGACTTCCACTCGCTCTCGTGGCGTTCGTTCGGGGCCTCGACCGCCTCGGTGACCGAGCGGACGCGCAGCGACGTGCCCGCGGGCCACCCTGCGGTGCGGATGCGCAGCACCCGGTCGCCCTGCGGCACCATGCCGAAGGCGTCGGCGGTCGCGGTGCCCCGCGTGCCGTCGGCAGCCTCCCATTCGAGCCATCCGCGGCTGAGGCGGCCCACGCCCCAGACGACCTCGAAGCCGTCGGGGCGGGGCGCCATCACGACGGGCGGACTCGTCACGAGCGGCTGGGTCATCGAGCGCTTCCGAGGTCGATGGTGAAGCGGAAGCGCAGGTCGTCGTCGAACCACATCGTGAAGTTCGTGCCCCACATGTTGTTGTGCAGGTTCACGTGGAGGCCGTCGCTCGGGTCGGGCACGGTGTTGTCGAACCGGTACAGCGCGGGGCGGCCGACCGCGACGAGCGCGGCGTCGACCGGGCGCAGCGCGAAGGTGCGCTCGGTGGTGTGGGTGACCTCGGCGACCGCGTGCAGGCTGCGGTTGCCGTTCCGCACGACCGACTGGGGGTCGACCGCCGTGCCGAGCTTCGTGAGCCGCCAGTCGCCGGGCTCGGTGCGAGGGCGGAAGCCGAGCCAGCTCGCCTCGGGCAGTCGGGAGGCGTCCTTGTCGCGCAGGTCGAGGGTGACCCCGATCGGCCCCGGCATCGCGGGGAAGCGGTAGGCGAGGCGGATGTCTCGGGCTCCGCCCCACAGCTCGCACGCCGCCTCGGGCAGTTCGAGTCGCAGGGTGATGACGATGTCGTCGCCGTCGGCCCAGCGCTCGGCCGAGACCGCGCGCGGCGCGAACGTCGTCGCCGGCAGCTTCTCGGCGATCGCGAGTCCGGGCTTCGACTGGTCGGGCACGGCCCAGACCGCGGTCTCCTCGAGGTCGCGGCAGTACTCCTCGATCCAGCGGGCCTCGTCGCGTTCGTCGAACGTCTCGTAGCGGTACGCGGCGAGCGGATGCTCCGGTCCGGCCCACTCCGTGCCGTCGGCGTCGACCAGGGAGACGAGGGCGCCGTCGACGCCGAAGCGCACGCGATAGGCGCCGAGCTCGTGCTCGGCCTCGAGGTCGAGGGGAGCGGCGGCGGAGTCGCGCTCGTCGGCCGGCCGTGTCTCGGCGATCGCCGCTTCCGCCGCGGCGCGGCGTTCGGGCGAGAGCGCCGCGAGCGCGCGGTCGATGTGGGCGCGCTGCTCGGCCCATGAGCGCTCGAAGCCCGAGTAGCGCAGGCCCTGGTCGCTCGGGTGCTCGGTGTACGCCCAGGCGTACACGTCGAACTCGGCGGGGTTTGCGGCCGGGTCGATCTCATCGGCGGCACGGGCTCGCTGGAAGTCGGCCTTCTCGTAGTTCACGTAGTCGGGCACGTAGGTCTTGAGGTCTTCGCCCCACGTGTGCTCGACGACGAGGAGCAGCCCATCGCCGAACGCGTCGCACTCCTCGGTGCCGGGCACGAGTGCGCCGGACGCGACCCACTCGGTGCGCAGCCGGAGCAGCGCGCGAAGCCGCGCCGTCTGCACGGGATCGCTCGCGACGCCGTGGATCCACGAGTCGCCGATCTCCTGCTCGAGCACCGGCAGGCTCGACCGCACGGCGACCGCCTCGCGACTGAACGCGTCGAGGGTCGAGGCGATCACCCGGGCCTCGGGGTACTCGGCCTGGAGCTGGGCGAACAGCTCCTCGACCTCCTCCACCGGGGGCGGGCCGAAGTTGTCGCCCGTGTGCGCGAGGTGGAGCGCGTCGGAACCGCCGGGGACGACCGCGACGCCGAGTTCGGTCGCACCGTAGCTCTGCGCGTAGTTCACGACGACCTCGCTGCCGTCGGGCGCGCGCCAGACGAAGAACTCCGGTACGTCGGGCACCGCGGATGCCCCGTTGACGCCGAGGTGCAGGAAGTCGAGGCCGCCGCGGGCGAGGAAGGGGACGAGGCCGATCGTGTGGCCGGGGACATCCGTCATCTTCGCCGCTTGCGTCCGGTGGCCGAACCGCGCGTCGAGCTTGCGGCCGATCGCGATGCCGTGCTCGACGAGCCCGGCGTCCATGAGTTCGGTGTGCGTCGTCATCGGCAGGCCGTGCCAGGTGACGTGCCCGGCGCCGATCGCGCGCTCGAGGGCGGCGCGCTCGTCGGGGCTTCCGAGTCGGAGCGCCTCGTGGATCATCCAGGATCCGGTCGTCCAGATGAAGCGGGCCGGGCCGCCTCGGCGTTCCAACTCCTCCGAGAGCGCGATCGCGCGCGGGAGGTACTCGTGCACGTACCGGTCGGTGACGTTCGCTGCGGTGTCGGTGAAACCCAGGTCGAGGTGGGTCTTGAAGACGACGTGGATGGTGGAGATCATGCGTGAATCCAAACTGCGGTGTCGGGGGTGAGGACATTCTGTTCGATCGGCGCGCTCGCGAGGAGCACCTCGCCGGTCGGGAGCGGAAGGGTTTCGGTGCTCATGTTGGCGAGCACGATGGTGTCGCCGCTCCGGAAGGCGAGGACGTCGGCCGGGGAGCCGTCGAGCCACTCGACGGCGCCGCGGTCGAGGCCGCGGGTCCGGCGGAGCGCGATCGCCGCCCGGTAGAGGTTGAGCGTCGAGTCGGGATCGGCCTGCTGCCGGTCGCGCGCGAGCGTGCCCCAGGTCTCGGGCTGCGGCAGCCACGACGCCTCGCCCGGGCCGAAGCCGTACGAGGGTGCTGCCGACTCCCACGGGATGGGCACGCGGCATCCGTCTCGCCCGTACTGCTCGCCCTCGGTGCGGAAGAAGGTCGGATCCTGTCGAGCTGCGTCGGGGATCTCGGTGACCTCGGGCAGGCCGAGCTCCTCGCCCTGGTAGAGGTAGGCGGAACCCGGTAGCGCGAGCATGAGCATCGCCATGCCGCGGGCCCGGGGGAGGGAAACGTCGTAGGCGGGGATGCCGGTCGTGCGCGGCCCGAGGCCGCCGTCGCGCTCGGCACGGGCGAGCATCAGTGCGGTGGCGGGGCGGACGGAGTCGTGGTTCGAGGCCACCCAGGCCGTCGGCGCACCGACCGCTGAGAACGCCGTGAGAGCACCGTCGATGGAGTCGCGCAGGAGCGCGGCATTCCAGACGTCGAGGACGTCGTTGAAGGTCTGGTGCATCTCGTCGGGGCGCACCCAGTCGGCGCGCCGCGTGAGCGGCTTGATCCAGGCCTCGGCGACGAGGATGCGCTCGCCCGGGTACTCGTCGAGGATCCGCCGCCAGTCGCGGAAGATGTCGTGCACGGCCGGCCGGCCGTCGTACGGCGGCATCTCGTCGTCATCGACGGGCGTGAAGTCGGGCAGGCCCTCCTCCTTCACGAGGCTGCTCGCGACGTCGACGCGGAATCCGTCGAGCCCGCGGTCGAGCCAGAAGCGCAGGATGCGCCGGAACTCCTCATGGACTTCTTCATTGGTCCAATCGAAGTCGGGCTGCGAGCTGTCGAAGAGGTGCAGGTACCACTGGCCGGGCGTGCCGTCGGCCTCGACGACACGAGTCCAGGCCGGCCCGCCGAAGTGCGAGCGCCAGTTGTTCGGCGGCTCGACGCCGCCCTCGCCGCGGCCGTCGCGGAAGAGGTAGCGGCTGCGTTCGGCGCTGCCTGGGGCTGCGGCGAGCGCAGCCTGGAACCACGGGTGGTCGGAGCTCGAGTGGTTCGGCACGAGGTCGGCGATGACGCGGATGCCGCGGGCGTGCGCCTCGGCGACCATCGCGTCGAAGTCGGCGAGGGTCCCGAACAGCGGGTCGACGTCGCAGTAGTCGGCGACGTCGTAGCCGGCGTCGCGTTGCGGCGAAGTGTAGAAGGGGGAGAGCCAGATCGCGTCGACACCGAGCTCCTGCAATGCGCCGAGGCGCGAGGTGACGCCGGCGAGGTCGCCCATGCCGTCGCCGTTCGCGTCGGCGAACGACCGGGGGTAGATCTGGTAGATCGCGGCGGTGCGCCACCAGTCCGTATTCATGGATACCCGCGATGCGTGGGCCGGAGGTGCCGGCTGGTCACCGGATTCATGGGCCGAAGCGGGGGCTGTCGAGGTGCGTGACGTCATTGTGACCTTCGGATCGAGGGATTCTGTTTGCGCAAACATCATCTTCGCCTATACTCCAATGGGAACGCAAACATTCACGAAGGAGTGCGTACGCGCATGACGAAGAAGTCGCCCACCCGAGGCGCGGAAGCAGGCCGCAGATGACCGTGGCCCACGTGCACGCAGAACCACCCGTCGGTGTCTCGACCGAGACGTACGCCTTCTCGACGGCCAACACCGTGGAGGCGCCCGGCCGCCGCCGGAAGAAGGCTCGACGAGACTGGGCGGGCTGGTGGTTCGTCGGGCCGTTCATGCTCATCTTCACGCTCGTCCTCATCGCACCGCTGTTCTACGCGATCTACCTGAGCCTCTTCCGCGAGACTCTCGTCGGCGGCAACTCCTTCGTCGGGCTCGAGAACTACGCCAAGGCCCTCGTCGACCCGAAGTTCTGGGACGCCATGCTGCGCGTCACGATCTTCCTCCTCGTGCAGGTGCCGATCATGCTCGGTCTCGCGCTCTTCGCCGCGCTCGCGCTCGACAGTGCGCGCCTCCGCTGGGTGCCGTTCTACCGCCTCTCGATCTTCCTGCCGTACGCCGTTCCCGGTGTCGTCGCGGTCATGATCTGGGGCTACATGTACGGTTCGCAGTTCGGGCTCGTGGCCGACATCAACCGATTCTTCGGCGTCGAGCTGCCGTCCCCGCTCGCCGAGAACCTGATCATGATGTCGATCGGCAACATCGTGACGTGGGAGTTCGTGGGCTACAACATGCTCATCTTCTTCTCCGCGCTGAAGGCCGTGCCGCAGGAGCTCTACGAGGCCGCCGAGATCGACGGCGCAGGGGCCTTCCGCACCATCTTCTCGATCAAGCTCCCGTCCATCCGGGGTGCCATCGTGATCGCGACGATCTTCTCGGTGATCGGCAGCTTCCAGCTCTTCAACGAGCCCTCGATCCTGCAGACCATCGCGCCGAACTCGATCACCTCGTACTTCACGCCGAACCTGTACGCGTTCAACCTGTCGTTCACGGGTTCGCAGTTCAACTACGCCGCGGCGATCGCCATCGTCTCGGGCATCATCACCATGGTCGTCGCCTACATCGTGCAACTCGGCGGCGAGAAGAAGGAGAAGAACGCATGAGCGCCGTCGAATCGGGCGTCCGCTCGGGCCGCGCGCCCAGCAAGCTCGCGAGCGGCAGCCTCCCGGCACGCGCGAACGTGAAGCGGCGAGCCACCCCCAGGCACAAGCGCGCCTCCATCACCCTCGGCATCCTGATGACGGCGATGCTGCTCTACTGCCTCGTCCCGCTGTGGTGGCTCATCGTGAACTCCACGAAGACGATGGACTCGCTCTACGACTCCTTCGCCTTCTGGTTCAGCGGGGAGTTCGCCCTCTTCCAGAACATCGCCGAGACGTTCACGTACGCCGACGGCATCTTCCTCCGCTGGCTCGGCAACACCGTGCTGTACGTGGTCCTCGGGGCCGGGGGTGCGACCGTGCTCGCAACCCTCGCCGGCTACGGGCTCGCGAAGTACAACTTCCCCGGTCGCAAGTGGGTGTTCGCGATCATCCTGGGCGCCATGGCGATTCCGGGCTCCGTGCTCGCCGTGCCGCAGTTCCTGCTGTTCAGCAACCTCGGCCTCACGAACACGCCCTGGTCGGTGGTCATCCCCTCGATGGTGAGCGCCTTCGGCCTCTACCTGGTCTGGGTGTACGCCCGCGAGGCGATCCCCGACGAGCTCATGGAGGCAGCACGCCTCGACGGCGCGGGCGAGATCCGCATCTTCTTCCAGATCTCGCTGCGCCAGCTCGCGCCAGCGCTCATCACGGTGCTGATGTTCGCGGTCGTCGCGACCTGGAACAACTACTTCCTGCCCCTGATCATGCTGAGCGACGAGCGCTGGTACCCGCTGCCCGTCGGTCTCGCCCAGTGGTCGGCGCAGGCGAGCGGCGTCGGCACCGATCCCATCCCGAACCTCGTCATCACGGGTTCGCTGCTCACGGTCATCCCGATCGCCGCAGCCTTCCTCTACCTGCAGCGCTACTGGCAGTCGGGCCTGACCGCCGGAAGCGTCAAGTAGGCCGGCCGGGCCGGCCCTCGTACCTGCACCACGACCTGCACCAGACCCACACCAAGAAAGGGAATCACAACCATGGAACGAATCACCTCCCGCCGATGGGCACGACTCGGGGCCATCGTCGGCACCGGTGCGCTGCTCGTCGGAGTGCTCGCGGGCTGCAGTGCTGCAGCGCCGGGCGCCGACGCCGGTTCGACCGACACCGATGCGGCGCTGAAGGAAGACGTCACGCTCACCTGGTGGACCTGGAGCGACAGCACCCAGAAGCAGGCCGACGCCATCTCGAAGGTGTACCCGAACGTCACGTTCGACGTCGTCAAGCTCGAGAACCCCGACGCCGCGGTCACGAAGCTCCAGAACGCGATCAAGGCCGGCAAGGGCGCCCCCGACCTCGTGCCCGTCGAGTACCAGACGCTGCCGCAGCTCGCCCTCGGCGACGCGCTCGCCGACCTGACCCCCTACGGTCTCGGCGACTACGCGGACTCGTTCACCGCATCGACGTGGAACGCCGTGAACGTGCAGGACCAGCTCGTCGGCCTGCCGCTCGACTCCGGCCCCATGGTCATGATCTACAACAAGGACCTCTACGAGAAGGCCGGCATCACCGAGGCGCCTGCGACGTGGGACGACTTCGCAGCGGCATCGGCCGCGATCCACGCGTACGACCCCGAGGCCTACATCGCGAACAGCGGCGACGCGGGCTTCTTCACCAGCATGATCTGGGCATCGGGCGGCAAGCCCTTCACGACCGAGGGTGAGAACATCACCATCGACCTCGCAGACGAAGGCACCACGAAGTTCGCGGACTTCTGGGGCGACCGCCTCCACGCCGGCGAGCTCTCGGGCGTTCCGACCTGGTCGGACGAATGGTCGAAGGCGCTCACGCAGGACAAGCTGGGCACCCTCATGATGGGTTCCTGGATGATCAGCGGCATGAACGACTACGGCACGCTCGGCAAGTGGCGCGTCGCGCAGATCCCGTCGTGGGACGGCAAGCCGGCCTCGGCCGAGAACGGCGGCAGCGCGCTCGCCGTCAGCTCGCAGAGCGAGAACAAGGCCGCAGCGGCCGGCATCCTCAAGTACCTCGCCGAGGGTGACGGACGTGAGATGGTCAACGCGAACGGCTTCCCGTCGACCATCGCGGACCTCGAGAACCCCGAGTTCCTCGACTTCCCGTTCGAGTCGTACGGCGGCCAGCCCGCCAACCAGCAGGGCGCGCTGTCGTCGGAGTCGGTTCTCACGGGTTGGCAGTACCTGCCCTACCAGGGCTACGCCAACAACGTCTTCACCGACTCGGTCGGCAAGGCGCTCGGCTCCGACGGCGACCTGAACGCCGCGCTCCTCGAGTGGCAGGACACCCTCGTCGCGTTCGGCAACGAGCAGGGCTTCACGGTCAACAAGTAGCAGTACATGCACCACTCCGCGGGGCAGTCGCCGTCACGGCGGCTGCCCCGCGGTCCAATTCTCGACACAGGACAGCGAATGCCCAGTTTCTCCATCGGTGACACCGACTTCCTCCTCGACGGCTCGCCGTACCGCGTGCTCTCCGGCGCGCTGCACTACTTCCGGGTGCACCCCGACCAGTGGAGCGATCGCATCCGCAAGGCCCGGCTCATGGGCCTGAACACCATCGAGACGTACGTGCCGTGGAACGAGCACTCCCCGACGCGCGGCGAGTTCCGCACCTCCGGCAACCTCGACCTGGCACGATTCCTCGACTTGGTCCACGCCGAGGGCATGCACGCGATCGTGCGCCCCGGCCCCTACATCTGCGCCGAATGGCACGACGGCGGGCTGCCCTCGTGGCTCGTCTCCGACCAGTCCATCGTGCTGCGATCGCACGACCCCGCCTACCTCGAGGCCGTGGGCGAATACCTCGACGAGGTCTACGAGATCGTGCGGCCGCGCCAGATCCAGCACGGCGGACCGGTGATCCTCGTGCAGATCGAGAACGAGTACGGCGCGTACGGTGCCGACAAGGACTACCTGCGCCGGCTCACCGCGCTGACGCGCGAGCACGGCATCGACGTGCCGCTGACCACCGTCGACCAGCCGATCGACGAGATGCTCGAGCACGGCAGCCTCGACGAACTGCACCGCACCGGTTCGTTCGGCTCGCGCGCCGCCGAGCGGCTCGCGACGCTGCGCCGGTTCCAGCCGACCGGCCCGCTCATGTGCTCCGAGTTCTGGTGCGGATGGTTCGACAGCTGGGGCGAGATCCACCACGTCACCTCGGCCGAGGACTCCGCACGCGAGCTCGACGAGATGCTCGCGGCCGGGGCATCCGTCAACATCTACATGTTCCACGGCGGCACGAACTTCGCCTTCACCTCGGGCGCGAACGACAAGGGCACCTATCGTTCGATCTCGACGTCGTACGACTACGACGCCCCCCTCGCCGAAGACGGCACGCCGACCGAGAAGTTCTGGCGGTTCCGCGAGGTCATCGCGAAGTACGCGCCGGTGCCCGACGAGGTGCCGGCCGAGCGAACGGATGCGCCGGTGCTCGAGGTCGATCTCGACCGGAACGCGTCGCTCTGGCAGATGCCGATCATCGCCGCGCAGCGGTTCGACCACCTCCCGGTCGCGGCCGAGTTCGGCTCGACCCGCGGGTTCATGTGCTATTCGACGCGCATCGAGCACGGCGGCCTGCTCAGCTTCGGCGAGGTGCGCGACCGGGCCCAGGTGTTCCTCGATGGTGCGCTCGTCGGCGTGCTCGACCGTGAGCTCCACGAGCGGGTGCTGCCGCTGCCCGAAGGCGCCGGCGGCGAGCTCACGGTGCTCGTCGAGAACCTCGGGGGAGTGAACTACGGCTCGCGCCTCGGCGAGGCGAAGGGGCTCATCGCCCCCGCGACGCTGGACGGAGTGCCGCTCACCGACTGGACGGCGGGAGCGGTCATGCTCGACGACCTCGACCCCGTCCGCGCGGTTCTCGCGGCCGGGCCGCGCATCGAGACCGGCGAGACCGGCGTTGAGGCGGCTGCACCGCTGTCGGGTCCCGTCTTCGCCAGCGGGGTGTTCACGCTCGACGAGCCGACCGACCTCCACATCGAGCTGCCGGGGTGGAACACCGGGATCGTCCGGGTCAACGGCGTCAACCTCGGCCGCTACCGCAGTCGCGGTCCGCAGCGCACGCACTACGTGCCCGCGCCGGTCGTTCGAGCCGGTGAGAACGAGATCCTCGTGTTCGAGACCGTCGGGGCGACCACGGCCGCAGTGCGCTTCGCGGCACGGCCCGATCTCGGTCCGACCGAGGCGTGACGACCGGAACGCAGTTCGGCCCGGCGAGGTCGGCGCTACGCGCCGCGCGCCGGGCCGGTGCTGTCTCGCACCACGAGGTGCGTCGGGATCAGTTTGTTCTTCGGCACCGGCTCGCCGTCGATGAGCGAGACGAGCAGGGTCGTCGCCCGCTGGCCGACCTCGTCGAAGTTCTGGTGCACGGTGGTCAGCGACGGCCAGTACGAGATGCTGTCGTCGGCGTCGTCGAATCCGACGACGCTGATGTGCTCGGGGATGCTCCAGCCGCGCTCGTGGAAGGCGTGCATGACGCCGAGGGCCATCTGGTCGTTGGCCGCGAAGACGGCGGTCGGCGGTCGGTCGGATGCCGCGATCTCGCGCCCGAGCGCGAGTCCCGACGTCGCCGTCCAGTTGCCGACGAGCACGGGCAGTGCGGGGAGATCCGCCGCCTCCATGGTGCGCCGGTAGGTGTCGGCGCGTCGACGAGCCGAGAACGAGGACGCAGGCCCTGCGACGTGCAGGATGTCGCGGTGGCCGAGCCCGAGCAGGTGCTCGACCGCGAGTCGCGCGCCCTGCTCCTGGTCGGTGTCGACGATCGTGTAGGGCTGGGTCGCGTCGGAGTCGACGATGACGAGCGGCAGGCCGGCGGTGAGCTTCAGCTCATCGGGCGAGCCGATCTCGGCCGACATGATGAGGATGATGCCGTCGACGGCCTGCTCCTCGAGCCGGCCGAACGCGCCGGCGACCTCGAGCTGGGTCGGGTCGGCGACAGGCAGCAGCGTCGTCGTGTAGCCCGCCGCGGCCGCGGCCTCGGCGATGGCGTCGAGCGTGCGCTCGTTGCCGAGCGTCTCGAGATTGAACGTGACGACGCCGATGCTGCGGAACCGGCCCGACTTGAGGTTGCGGGCGGCGCTGTTCGGCCGGTACCCGAGTTCCCGCATCGAGGCGAGCACGCGGTCGCGAGTGGCCGGGCGCACATTGTTCTGCGCGTTGGCAACGCGCGAGACGGTCTGTGCGGAGACTCCGGCGTGCACGGCGACGTCGTTGATCGACGCGCGCACCCTGGGCGCGAACTCGGACGAACTGTTCGATGCAATCGTCATGGTGACGTAAACACTACTCTGAAGGCAACCCCGAGAGGAATCCGAAAATGACCGAAACCTCCGCTTCTGGCTTGGCGCTCCGCGCCGGCGGCGTCGCACTCGTGCTCGACCTCGGCGAGGGCGCGCTGCCCTCCGTCGTGCACTGGGGCGCCGACTGCGGCGAGCTCGACGACGCCGGGTTCTCGGCGCTCGCTGCGTCCGGAGTGCTGCCGGTGGCCGCGAGCGAGGTCGACGTGCCCGTTCGCCTCTCCCTCCTGCCCGAGCACGCTCGAGGGTGGATGGGGCGGCCCGGGCTGAGCGGCTCCCGTGCGGGGTCGGCATGGTCGCCGCTCTGGCGCGTGACATCGGCGAGCCTCGACGGCACCGTGCTCGCCGCGGCATCCAGAGCCGGAGTGGTGAACCATGGAGCGGGGTCGCTCGTCGTCACGGCGACCGACGACGCGGCCGAGCTCGCACTCACGCTCACGGTCGAGCTCAGCGAAGCCGGCATCGTGCGCACCCGCGCAGAGGTCGAGAACCTCGGCGAGCTGCCGTACCAGGTCGACGAGCTGCTGCTCTGCCTGCCGACCCCCGCCATCGCGAGCGAGGTGCTCGACTTCGCCGGCCGGTGGTCGGGGGAGCGAGCGCCGCAGCGCCGCGCAATGACCGTCGGCGCCCACCGGCGCGAAGGGCGTCGCGGCCGCACCGGTCTCGACTCGGCGATGATCCTCTCGGTGGGCACGCCCGGCTTCGGCTTCGACCAGGGCGAGGTCTGGGGCGTGCACACCGCGTGGTCGGGCAACCACGTGCACCAGGTCGAGCGCGTGCTGACCGGCGAGCAGCTGCTCGGCGGCGGCGAGCTGCTGCTGCCCGGCGAGATGCGACTCGCGCAGGGCGAGCGCTACGAGAGCCCCTGGGTCTACGGCATCTACGGTGCGGGTCTCGACGATTCGGCGCGACGGATGCATCGCCACCTGCGCGCTCGCCCGCACCACCCGCGCACGACGCGGCCGGTCACGCTGAACGTGTGGGAGGCGGTGTACTTCGACCACGACGTCGACACGCTCGTCGAGCTCGCCGACCGCGCCGCCGAGATCGGCATCGAGCGGTTCGTGCTCGACGACGGATGGTTCGGCGCCCGCCGCAACGACCGCGCCGGCCTCGGCGACTGGACCGTGTCGAGCGACGTCTGGCCCGATGGGCTGCACCCGCTCGTCGATCGCGTGCGCGGCCACGGCATGCAGTTCGGGCTCTGGTTCGAGCCCGAGATGGTGAACATGGACTCCGACCTCGCGCGGAGCCACCCCGAGTGGATCATGGCCACCGGCGATCGCCTGCCGGTCGAGTCGCGCCACCAGCAGGTGCTGAACCTCGGCATCCCGGAGGCGTACGCATACGTCAGGGACGCCATGTGCGCGATCCTCGACGAGTACGACATCGCGTACATCAAGTGGGATCACAACCGGGATCTCGTCGACGCAGGTACGCAATCGACCGGGCGGCCCGGCGTGCACGAGCAGACCCTCGCGTACTACCGGCTCGTCGACGAGCTGAAGTCGCGCTATCCGGCGCTCGAGATCGAGTCGTGCTCGTCGGGCGGCGGCCGGGTCGACCTCGGGGCCATCGACCGCACCGACCGCATCTGGGTCTCCGACAACAACGACCCGATCGACCGGCAGCAGGCGAACCGCTGGACGACCCAGCTCGTGCCGCCCGAGCTGATGGGCGCCCACATCGCCTCGGGTGCCTCGCACATCACCAATCGGCTCCACGCGCTCTCGTTCCGCGCGATCACCGCGCTGTTCGGGCATCTCGGGGTGGAGTGGGACCTGCGCAAATCGAGCGCGGCAGAGCTCGCCGAGCTCGGAGAGTGGATCGAGCTGCACAAGGCGAACCGCGAGCTGCTGCACGGCGGTGAACTCGTGCGACTCGACCACCCCGATGCGACCATCAGCGTCAACGGCGTCGTCGCAGCAGATGGCTCGGCCGCACTGTTCGCGTACGTGTCGCTCGCACGGGCGTCGGTCGCGAGCCCCGGACGCATCCGCCTGCCCGGTCTGCTGCCGACGGCCGTCTACCGGGTCGAGCCGGCGCTCGTCGGCGGAGTGCCGCACGGCGCCGACCCGGCGCCGTGGTGGGAGGCCGGCCCGCTCGAACTGAACGGTGCCTCGCTCGCGTCGATCGGCGTCGTCATGCCGGCGCTCCGACCCGAGCAGGCGGTGCTGCTGCGCGTCGAGCGCGTCGACGGGATCGACGAGGGCATCACCGGCAGCCGCACCGCGTGAGCACGGGCGTCCTCCTCGCCGTTCTCGGCGCTGCGCTGCTGCACGGCAGCTGGAACGCCATCGCCAAGGCGATCCCCGCCCGGCTCGTCTCCTCGGCGCTGATCGGCACTGTCTACCTAGTGGTGGGGGCGATCGGATGCGTCGTCTTCCCGCTCCCACCGCAGGAGGTCTGGCCGTACCTCCTGATCTCGGCTGCCGTGCAGACCGCCTACCTGGTTCTGCTGACCGCGGCCTACGCGAAGACCGAGTTCGGTCGCACCTACCCGCTCACGCGCGGCATCGCCGTGCTCGGCATCACGCTGATCTCGACGACCTTCCTCGGCGAGTTCATGACGCCCGCCCAGATGGCCGGCGTCGCCGTCGTCGCCGTCGCGCTGTTCGCGCTGTCGTGGTCGCCGAAGGGTCGGAGCGGCCCGGCAGGAACCCTCCTGGCCGTTGCCGTCGGCGTCACGATCACCGCCTATTCGGTGATCGACGGCATCGGCGTTCGACTCTCGGGGGAGCCGTTCGGGTACGCGTCGTGGCTGTTCCTCCTGCAGGGCGTCTCGATCCCGCTCGTCTGCTTCCTGCTCGCGCGTGACCGGAGGGAGATGCTCCGCGGCATGCGGATCCACGCGCCGATGGGCCTCGTCGGCGGCATCCTCTCGCTCGCCGCGTACACGATCGTCGTGTGGGCGCAGTCGCTCGCGCCGCTCGCGGTGGTCTCGGCGCTCCGCGAGACCGGGGTGCTCGCCGCAGGCGTGATCGGCTACTTCGTCTTCCGCGAGCCGTTCAGCAAGTGGCGGCTCACGGCGACGGTCTGCGCGGTGTCGGGGATCGTCGCGATCCGCCTCGGCGGGTGATGGCTCGGCGGGTGCTGGCTAGGCTGACCGGATGACTCAGGGCCGCCGGTTCCCGACCGCACCCGTTGTCGTCGGACTGGCCAGGGTCGCCGTGGGCGTGCTGTGCATCACCGTGCTCGGCTCCGCCTACGGCCTGCGCATCGAGGCCGGCGACGGCAGCCCGTTCGACTTCTTCGGCTACTTCACGAACCAGACCAGCCTGCTCACGAGCATCGTGCTGATCGTCACCGGCCTGCTCGCCGTCCTCGGGCGGCCGGTGCCGCCATGGCTGTCGACCGTGCGCGGAGTCGCGACGGCCTGCCTGCTCGTCGTCGCGGTCGTCTACAACGTGCTCGTCCCGGGCACGGGGTCGGCGCCGCCATGGGTGAGCGCCGCGCTCCACATCGTGTTCCCGCTCGTCGTCGTGCTCGACTGGCTGCTCGTCGGAGATCGGCCGCCGCTTCCTTGGCGGCGACTCTGGCTCGTGCTCCCGTACCCGGTCGTGTGGTTGGGGGTCGTCCTCGCCCGGGGCGCCACGGACGGATGGGTTCCGTACGGCTTCCTGCTCCCCGAACGCGGACTCCTCTCACTCGCCGCGCATATCGTCGGGCTCCTCGGAGCGATGCTCGCCGCCGGGGCGCTCGTGTGGGCCGGCAGCAGGCTGAGCGTCGGCCCGCTCGCTCCGGGCGTGGATCGCGTCCCCGAGCGCGTGGCGTAGCTCCGCCGCCGCGCGCGCGGCCCGGACACGAGAAGGCCCCTGGTGAATCGGGGCCTTCTCATGTTCAGACTGTGGCTCCGACGGGTGTCGATCCCGGAAACCTCACGATCATGCGTGAGGTCGAATGGCCAGCGGCCCTCCGCCGCCCGACCAGCTTTCGGGCGCCGGGCTATGGCCGATCGACGGTGGCGCCAGAAACGTTCAAAACCGCGAGTTTCGACCTCGCTCCGCACAATACGCTCGCGGCCGCAGAGTCAGGCATCTCCGCCCCTCGGCCCACGACGTTCTGACCGCCTCGAAACGACTGGTCAAAAACCGTCGATATTGACGGCCTGTTCAGACCGGCAATGTCTGGCCGCCGCAGCCGGCCACGATCGTTGGGGAATGATCGAGGTATGGAATTCGACACGCTGCTGCCGCGGTCGGCTAGCGCCGGCGTTCTTGCGGAGGTTCTCCAGATCGCCTCGCCCGACCGCGTCCGCGCGATCGGGGTTTCCCAGCACGGCGATCATCACTTTCAGTTCCAGGCAGAGCTCGACGTCGACGCCCACGAGTGGCAGATGGTGACCAGCCTTGGAAAGGTCTACACGTACCGAGACGGGACTCTCACAGTGCCGCACGACGGTTCACTCGCGGCTGAGTTCGGTCGCGGCATGTTCCACGAGATGCGCATGCTGTACCCCGAGAGACTGCTGCTGTGGGGCCGCCCGAGAGAGAGTTTCTATCCGATCCTGGCGCAGGAGATCGGGTCGCACTCGATTCTGCTCACGTTCGAGCACACCGAGGATCCCGCGTTTCGCTCGACGATGGTCATTGACCGTCGGCTGGGCGTTTTCCGCAAGACCGCGATGCTCAACGACCTCACCATCCTCACCGACGTGCAGATCGACCAACCCATGACCTGGGCGACGGACGTCGAATTCGCGCCCATTACGGACTGGATTCGCCCCGACTACTGAACAGTGCGCCGACACTGATTCAACCCAACCCCTCGATCGGCCGGGTACACGCCCACAAACCGTCGTTTCCGACCACGAGTCGATCGGGCCCGCATACAAATCCGCCAGCGGGCTCAGGCATCGAGAGGTCGGCGCCTCGTGAGTCAATCGGCTTGTTCAGGACGATTCTTCGTTGTTCGTGGACGTTGCTTGCCCAAGCGGACATGGCATTGGTGAAGGATCGTTCGAACGGAGAAGGAACGCATGAGCACCGACGTTGAAGAGCACGCGATAGAGCCTGACCCGCAGATCGCGAAGTGGTTGCACCAGGCAGCCCCGCGGGTCACTCCGGACGACGATGTGCTGGCCGCGCACTTGGCCGCGATGGCGGCTGTCACGACACGCGAGCAACGGCACCGCTCACAGCGCAAGCAAGGGATCGCGGCCGCGATCCTCGCTCCCGTCTTGCTTTTGGGTGGCGCAGGGGCAGCATTCGCCGCAACCACGATCGACTGGTCGTCGTTCTGGGGAATCAGCACTACGACGGAGTGGGCGGAATGGGCCCAGCATCCTGACGCGACAATTAACTACACCCTCCCGGGCGGCGGCTCCTGCGAACTGCGCCTGGGAGAGTTCCAATACAACCCTGACCCGAACCGGCCTGCCGACGTCGCCGCAGACCCGCGATCGATCGACGCCTCCCTCAACTACCTTCACAGCGCCGACGTGCTCGCCGACGCTGACGTCGACGGCGTGATCCAGGAAAACCGCTCCGATGAGAACTGGGCCGACGACGGCACCGGCAACCCCGTGCCCTTCGGCTATGGCACCGACAACTACAACGCCGACGTCGAGTACAACCTGGCGGTGGGTGAAGCCCTGCAGGAGGCGATCACCGCCCACCTCGACACGCTCGGCATTCCGTCGACGGGGCTCGGCTATCAGAGCCAGGAGCGCTGCACCGGAATGACGCAGTGAGGCGGCGCGGCCGCGCGGAAGCCCGCTTCACCGACCTGATGATCGAAGTCGGCCCGGAATTGCTGAACTACTTCGAACGCCGCGTCGGTGAGGCCGGCGCCGATCTCCTCTCGGAGCTCATGACCACCGCATGGCGGCGCAACTCAGACCTCCCCACCGATCACGAGCAAGCCCGTATGTGGCTGTTCGGAGTCGCCCGGAACCTGCTCCGGAACAGCGCCAGATCGAACGTCCGCCAAGCGCGACTCGCAAATGCTCTGCGAGACTCCATCCCCAGCAATGGCCCGGACCCGGCCGAACAACTCGCGATCCGAGACGCGGTGAAACGTCTCGACCCAGACCTTGCTGAAATCGTCACGCTCGTTCACTGGGAAGGACTCACTATCGCAGAAGCCGGCCAACTCCAGGGCGTCCCGGCTTCGACCGCACGAGGCCGCTATCAGCGAGCAAAAGAAGCCCTACGGGAGGCCCTGACGGAGCAGCGAAGTCGAGCGTGATCGTCGCTCAACTCCGCAACTCATTGCACATGGGCAGCACCGTGGTCGAGTGGGCGCGGTGCCGATAGCCGGTCGGTCACCGGTTTCTCGCGTTCGAGGCGCAGCGCCTAGGGTAAGGCCGACCAACGGTATCCGAACGTGCGAATCGGCCGCGGACACCAGCGACACGTCGGCAGGCTGAGCCGAACTCGATTCGCCCCTAGAGCGTGTTGCGAAAGGTTAGCTCCCTCGTTGAAATTGTCGTCGCCGCGATAGTTTTGACGGATGCAAGCCGGCCCGACGCCCCGCTTCCTCGCTGTCGTTGCCGTTCCCGTGCCAATCGAGAAGGGTACGCGGTTCCCTCGTGCGACGTGGCCCTCTCACGTCACGCTCGCGTCGAATTTCTTCGTCGACGCGGCGTTGGCTGAAGTTGTGGACGCGGTCCGGGCGGCCTGCGTCGGTGCGGGACCGATAACGATTCAGTTCGAAGGAATTGCCCAGTTCGGTCGCGACAAAGGCATCCGTGTTCAGTTGGTGAATTCTGCTCAGACCGTGGCCCTTCACGAGCAGCTCGCGGACCTTCTCGAAGCGTTACCGCATTTCGCGGCAGAGGAATCGCTCTACTGGCGCGCAGGCTATCGGCCTCATATGACCCATGTCGCCGGTCGGGACACTCCCGACGACGCCGAACTCATGCTCCGGCACGTTGTGATCGCAGACATCGACGGCGCGGATGCGACAGTCCTCGACCAGTTCCGCCTCTAGCCCCGTACGAGTATGACCGGGATGCGTTGATGGCGTCGTTCGCGCAAGCTCCGCCGATGAGACAGCCGAATCCCCAATTCGGCTTCTGGACGAAACCGCGCCGGTGGAAGGACACGAGCTCAACGTCGACGCGATTACGGAGCAGGCGGAAGGTCCGTGATCTTCGACGTGCGTTATCGGATTGTGAACCCCGCTAGGCCCTAGCTGCGTTACGGTCCGATCATGGTGATTCTTCGGGCGGGAGTTGGCTTTGCGGCGGCCGCGGCCGTGTTGATCGGTGTCATGGGATGCTCCGTGTCACCAGAGGACGACGCTCCACCCGCTTCGCCGAATCAGGTGGAGCCAGTGCCCGATCGGACCGTGCGGCTCGAGGTGGGTACCGTCATCCATCCAGACGGAACGGTGTAATACCGCGGCAGCAACGTCCCGATCGATGTGAGCACTCTCCTCGAGGCGTCAAGTGGTCAATGACCTCTATCGATCATGCGAGCCGGGCATGGCAGCCGCCGGTGGCTACCGCCGCCGCCGTCATCGTCGTGCTCTGTCTTGTCGCGCTGATGCCGGAGGTGTGTCCGGCGATTTCGCCAGCACCACCGAGTTGTATGCCGGACGCTCGGGAAGCGGCGGCGATCGCGGGCGGAACGATAGTGGTGATCGTCGCGGCCGTCGGAGTCGCGCTTACGTACTTGGTGCCCGTCCGGTCGCGTCACCGCACCATCACCGCAGCCATGATCGCGGTTGCGCTTGCCGGCGTGACCGCCATCATCATGGCTGTGTTCGCATCGGGCTTCATTCTTATCTAGCTGCTTGCCAGCAGCACCGAAACGGTCGTTTACGGCAGGAGTCCGTTCTCAGCCTCACCGGCGCCCACGCGAGATCGCCCGCTGAAACACGAGAGCCCCCGGTCTCCCGGGGGTTTTGCTGGTGGCTCCGACGAGCGTCGATCCCATGACCTCACGATTTTCAGTGAGCCTGGGCGGTTTTCGCTCAATTCTTATGGACACGATATCGCGCTGATCAGGTATTCTTCGAAACGGTCACAGTTGGTTTCGAATAGTTTTCGCGCATCTAATGGCACATTAATGGCACAAGAGATCGCGTCGGCGGCGAACGAGTTCGACCTTCTCCGCACCCAGACTGACCGTGGTGCACGGGCCATCGCAGCTCACCCACCGTCTCTCGAGACTGTGCTTCGAGGAAAGCGGCGCAACGGTGAAAAGTCGGCCCCGACTTTGGTGACGAGCTGGTCTGCGCTCAGTTGGGGCACAGTCGGTTGAGATCGGTCCACCACTCGACCTTGGTCCGGCCGTCTCGTGGCCAGGCCGCGTCTGCGGCGCTGGGATTGGGAACGACGAAGACGCGGGCATCGCCCACCTGCCAACTTTGCAGGCCATAGCCAGAAGCGGTGGTGCCGAAGGCTCGGGCAGCTTTCCTGCCTGCTGTCAGTCCGGCGAAAGCAACCATACGCGGGTGGTAAGGCGCTAGTCGGAATTGCAGATCGGGGGCTCGAACGAAATCGAGGCCTCTGTCATGACTCTGTGCGACATCCTTGACCAGATCAGTGAGGCCAACGCCGTAGGCCGGGAGCGTTTCATCCTCGTCGGGTGTGAGTAGCCTCGGGGTGAAACCGGACTGATATAGCAACGTCCAGAAGGCGTTCCGTGGGCCAGCGAAGTAGTGGCCGCGACTAGCAGATGCCTTCGCAACGGCGGTGCCGCAGAACACGACAGCTAGATCGGGCGCGAGGATATCGGGAAGAACTGGCATGGCCTCATTCTGAATCCCACTAACGCCAGCCCCGCAAGCGACCGCTCAATGCAATTCCTTTCGGGCTTGGTGTTCGTTCCCGTTGGGGCGGGTCCATCGCACCGTCACGGCTATGAAGTCTGGCGCGTTGCCGCCGCGCCACCAGTCGAAGAGAACTACTGCGCCTGGGTGCAATTCGCTTGGCACGGGATCGGGTCGCATCGAGAACATTGTGTCGGGTGGATCGATCTCGACACTTACACCGTGCACGACTTCGGTCCCACCCAAAGCAAGCTTCCAACGCTTTGCGCCGATGCCCTGGACGTACTCTTCGCCGATCGCAAACGGCGTCGCGTACTTCTCGGCCGCGGCGCGCTCCCGGCTGTTCTGTTCCTCGATGGCCGCCGCAATGCGCTCAGACGCCTCAACTGCGCGTTCTTCGTGATCTTGAGCATCGCTTGCAGATCGCCGGGCCTCCACTCGTGATTTGCGCGCTTCCCATGCTTGCCAGCCTGTGAAGATCGCGGCGACGACCGCGATCGACATAGCGATCCATTCCATGTTCGAGACGCTATCGGCGACATGCGACCTTCCCAGAACGATGGGCGCACCAACTCAGCAGGCGAGCCTTCATGGGCGGCCAAATTGGGAACCGATAGCCTCGTCTCGGCAACGCCCGCCCCCGATGGAACGAGACAGCGTGACCGCTTACGAAGACGTCCTCGACTGGATCGCTACCCGGCCCTGGTGGCAGCAACGCGCGCTGGCCCGCATTGCGAGCGGCGAGACGATCGGCGATGGCGAGTACGAGGAGATCGCCAAGAGCATGTTCGAGAAACCGCTCGCAGCTCCGGAAGGGGGCTGGCTCTCATCGGTCACCGCACCTCAGGACGCCAATGAAGAACCAGTGCGGATCATCGCTGTCAAGGGCGTAGCGAATGTCAATCGACTCGCCGAGAAGCAGGAGTTGACGTTTGCGCCGGACGGTCTGACCGTCGTGTACGGCAACAACGGCAGCGGAAAGTCTGGATACGCACGGATCCTGCAGTCCATGGTGCGCGCCCGTCACCGCGCAGACATCCTCCCGGACGTTTTTGCGGAGTCTCCGGGAGAGCAATTGGGTCAGGTGACGTTCCTCATCGCAGAGACCGAACACACCTCGTCGCTAGGGTCAACTATCGATCCTGCTCTCCGGCGCGTCGCTCTCTATGACGAGCACTGCGGAGACACCTACCTCAACTCAGAAGCTGAGATCTCCTACCGGCCTTCGGCAGTGCAGCTTCTTGACGACCTCTCCGCAGTGACCGCAGGAGTGCGACGTGTCATCGACGGGTGGAAGACACAGAAGAGCGCGCCAGAGCCCTCCCCGTCGTCGCCGATCCAGGCTCGGCTGCGACGTTCCTCCGCGCTCTAACCGCCAAGACCACCGATGTGGAAATCGCCGCAGCCACATCTTGCCTCCATGACGTCGATAAGAAGCTGAGCGATCAGATCGAGGAAGTGGCTCGGCTTCGGACGGCTGATCCTTCGCAGGAGAAAAGGAAGCTGAACCGTACGGCCGATGCGCTCGATCTGGTCGCCGATCACCTGCACGGCCTCGACAGCTCGTTCGGCCTCGCGATGCAAGAGAAGCTGCGTGAGCTACGTGAGAGCTCGAAAGCGTCCCAGGAAGCGGCGGACGCAGCTTCTATGACCACGTTCGGGGACGAGCCGCTCGCGGGCATCGGATCGCCGGTGTGGAAAGCGTTGTGGCAAGCGGCGGAGAAGTACTCGCTCGTCGTCTACCCGGAACACAACTTCCCGCACACGGGCGACGAGGCAGTGTGTGTGTTGTGTCAGCAGTCCCTCGCTGGCGGAGGGGCAGCGCGGCTGAACCGGTTTCACGAGTTCGTATCAGATTCGACGGCCCAGGATGCCGAGACGGCCAAGAAGGACCTCGAGACGTTTGTCGCGAATCTCGCCCGACAGCGGGTCGAGAGTCAACCGGTGGCGGTTGCCATCGCGACGATCGAACAGTCAGAACCGGGATACGCCACCCGGGTTCAGCCGCTGTTCGATGCTTTCTGCGCGCGCCAAGCAGCCATGATCGCCGGTGAACAGCCGACCGATGTAAGCATTGCCGGGGAGATCACCACACATGCTGCCCAGGCGAAAGGCCTCCGCGACCAAGCCAGCTCGATCGACGCCGCAGCTTTCGCCGGACGTCTCGCTCAGGCCCAGACCGAAGAGAACCGCTTACGCGACCAAATCGCGATGCGCGATGGGAAGTCCCAGATCGAGCTGGAACGCGCCCGTCTGCGCACGTTGACGGCACTCAATGACAAGTTCGCCGAGACAAATACTCGCGCTCTCACGGAAAAGATGGGCGAGCTGACGAAGAAGTACGTGACCGAAGAAGCCCGAGACCGCTTCACCCGTGAAACGGACCGGCTCGGACTGGAGAGAGTTACATTCAAGGCAACCAGGCCGCGCCAAGGAATGGGGCTGCTCCACAAGGCTGACTTCTTGAACGCGCGTGCAGGCGCGCGTCTCGGCGACGTCCTCTCCGAGGGCGAGCAGACGGCGCTCGGCTTCGCCGGATTCCTGACCGAAGTTCACTTCGATGCGAGCAATTCAGCGTTGGTCTTCGACGACCCCGTCTCCTCGCTCGACCACATGCGGCGCGAGGCGGTCGCCAACCGAATCGTCGACCTGGCGGGCGAGCGGCAGGTCATCGTCTTCACGCATGACGTCGCCTTCACGATGGCTCTTCGCAAGACCGCAGAAGCATCGGACGTCCCCTTCGCGACTCGCGGAATCGAACGCAAACGCAAGATCGGCCCGGGATTTACCACGCTCAAGCATCCTTGGACGGCGCAGGACGCTGCGCAACGCGTGGATACTCTGCGGCAAGAAGTCGCTGCACTGCGACGCGACGAGGAGGGTATGTCCGATCACGACTACCAGCGCGCCACCGAGGAAATCGCTGGTCACATGTCTCAGACCTGGGAACGCATCATCAGCCAAGTGCTGGCCGAGCCGCTGGTTGACTATCGAGCCTTGGAGGTTCGCGTTGGCAAATTGAGGGTCATAGGCCGAGTCTCTTCGGCGGACGTGAAGACATACGACGATTCCTACAGCCGGATTTCGGCGTGGGCTGCTCGGCATGACCCCCACCCGGAGTTGAACTACACACCTCCGTCAATTCAAACTCTCACGGCCGAGATTGACGTGCTCGATACTTGGTTGAAAAGCGTCAAGAAGTACCAGCAGAGCTGAAGCCGACCCTAATGGCACATTAATGGCACAGCCTCACCGGCACCCCGGCGAGATCACCCGCTGAAACAAGAAAACCCCCGGCGAACCGGGGGCTTTCTCGTTTGAGATGGTGGCTCCGACGGGCGTCGATCCCGTGACCTCACGATTTTCAGTCGTGCGCTCTACCAACTGAGCTACAGAGCCTCGAAGTGAAGAATCACCCCGAATAAGGAGAAAGCCCCTTCTCTCGTAAGGGAAAGGGCTTGTCGCCTGAGCGACCCTGACGGGACTTGAACCCGCGACCTCCGCCGTGACAGGGCGGCACGCTAACCAACTGCGCTACAGGGCCTCGTGGTGCCTTTCGGCACCGGAGCTATTCAATTATACGTACTGGTCGTGCAGTGACCCCAACGGGATTCGAACCCGTGCTGCCGCCGTGAAAGGGCGGTGTCCTAGGCCACTAAACGATGGGGCCGGAGGGCGTTCCCTGGGTCACGCCCGCCGACAGCCAAGCATACGTGCAGTCGGCGCAGATGGCAAAACGAGGGTCGCGGATGCCTCGTGGCTTGCCACGCGGCATCCGCGGACATGCCCTCGAAATGCCCGGAATGCGCCGAACTCCCGCCTATCGTGGGGCTGCCAGTGCCCGAACCGAGAGTTGAGGAGCGCGGGGACCCGAGCCCGCGTGGACGGGGAATGATGTACCGCACCACAGACCGAACACCCGCCGAGCGTGCTCGAACGAGCCTGGTCTCCGGGGGAGCCCGGGTCGCCGAGCGACCGCGAACGATGCGGCGTCTCTTCGCCATCGTCGCGATCCTCGCCGCGGCGCTCGTCGTGCCGATCGTCGCACCGCCCCAGTCGGCGTTCGCGGCGACCTACCCGACCTGGGACGAGCTGCAGGCGGCGAAGGCGAACACCGCCGCCGGCGCCGCAGCGGTCGAGCAGGTCACCGCGCTCATCGTCGAGCTCGAGGCGAACGTCGAGTTCACGCGGGCCGAAGCCGAGCGCCGCACCGACGAGCTCTTCGTGGCGCAGCAGAAGTACGACGAGGCCGTGATCCGGGCCGACCAGATCCAGGCGCAGGCCGACGCCTCTGCCGCGGAGGCGCAGTCGGCCGAGACGAACGCCGGCCAGGTCGCGGCGCAGCTCTACCGCTCGGGCGGCAGCGACGTGGGCGTCAACCTCTTCCTCGACGCCGGCGACTCGAAGGCGACCGACGCGCTGCTCTCCAAGCTCGGCAACATGGAGAAGATGGTCGAGCGCACCTCGAGCATCTACGACCGCGCGCAGGAGAAGAAGAACACCGCCGAGGCGCTGAGCGGGCAGGCCGAGGTCGCGCAGGCCGAGCGCGAGAAGCTGCGCCTCGCGGCCGAGGCGGCACTCGTCGCGGCGCAAGAGGCGCAGGCCCTCGCCGAGGCGGCACTCGCCGAGTCGCAAGCGAAGAAGATCGAGCTCGACGCCCAGCTCGCCTTCCTCAAGGACACCGAGGCGAAGACCGCGGCCGCCTACCAGGAGGGCGAGCGGATCAAGGCGGAGGAGGAGCGGAAGCGCCGCGAGGAGGCGGCCCGCTCAGGATCGCCGGGCGGTGTCGCATCCTCCGGATGGGCGAAGCCCGCCGCCGGCCGCATCACGGGCGACTTCGGTCCGCGATCACCGATCTGCGCGGGCAGCGGATGCTCCGGCTCGTTCCACTACGCCGTCGACCTCGGCACCGGGTGCTCGTCGCCGATCTACGCTGCGAACAGCGGTGTGGTGACCTTCTCGGGCTACTCGGGCACCTACGGCAACTTCATCAAGATCGACCACGGCGGCGGCATCTCGACCGGCTACGCGCACATCCGCGACGGCGGGCGCTTCGTCGGCGTCGGCGCGTGGGTCGACGCCGGGCAGAACATCGCCTCGAGCGGCACGACTGGCGCATCCGACGGTTGCCACCTGCACTTCGAGGTCTACAACGGCGGCAGTCGCATCGACCCGCAGCCGTTCATGGCCGATCGGGGGATCTACTTTGGCTGAGAACCGCACCAGGCCCGTGTCGCGCGTGAAGCCCGTGACCGTCTTCTCGGCGGTCGCCGTCGGTGCGGTCACCGCATCGGTCGTCGCTGGTGGCGGACCGGCGATGGCCGAGCCCGACTACCCGTCGTGGAGCGAGATCGAGCAGGCGAAGGGCAACGAGGCCACGAAGCAGGCCGAGATCGATCGCGTCGGCCAGTTGCTGGCCGGCCTGCAGCAGGTGGCGGATGCCGCGATCCAGTCGTCGCAGATGGCGGCGGAGTCGTATCGCGTGGCCGTCGACCAGCGCGACCGGGCAGCAGAACGCGAGAGCACCCTCGCCCAGCAGGCCGACGAGGCCGATGCCGTCGCGGAGATCTCCAAGATGCGGGCCGGGCTGCTCGCCGCGCATCTCGCGAAGACCGCGGGCAACGACCTCACCTCCGAACTCGTCTTCTCGGGCGACGACACCGACGGCCTCCTGAAGCAGCTCGGCATGGCCTCGAAGCTCGGCGAGCAGTCGCAGGCCGTCTACGAGCAGGCGGTCGCCGACCGGAACACCGCCGACTCGCTCCGCGCGCAGGCGGCAGAGGCCGCTGCGGAGCGCACCCGCCTCGCGGCGCTCGCCGAGACGAAGGCGAAGGAGGCCGGGGCAGCAGCCGAGGCCGCGATGGCGGCGGTCACCGCGCAGGAGCAGCGCTCCGCCGAGCTCTACGCGCAGCTCGCGACGCTGAAGGACACGACGGCCGAGCTCGAGCGCGAGCGGGTCGAGGGCCAGGCTCGCGAGGCCGCAGAGGCGGCGCTCGAGGCGAGCCGGCCGACCGCCCCGACGCCGCCGTCCGGTGGCGGCGGGAACAGTGGCGGCGGAACGCCCGCCCCGAATCCCGATCCGGCGCCGCCCAACGCGAGCGCCGTCGAGACCGCGATCTGGTTCGCGAGCCAGCAGCTCGGCGAACGGTACGAGCTCGGCGGTGCCGGCCCCGACGCGTGGGACTGCTCGGGCCTCACGCGAGCGGCCTACGCGGCAGCCGGCATCGGCATCGGCACGCACTCGGCGACGAACCAGTACTACACGCTCGCGGGCCGCGGCAAAGCGGTCTCGCTCGGCAGCGTGCAGCGCGGCGACCTGCTGTTCTGGGGCTCGGGCGGCGACTACTACCACGTCGCCATCTACCTCGGCGGGGGCCGCATCCTCGAGGCCTCCGACTACGGCAAGCCCGTGCGCGAATGGCCGGTCTGGGGCAGCCCGTCGGCCGCGGCACGCCCAGCCGGCTGAGCCGGTTCAGACGCACAGAAGGGGCGGGCCGAACGG
>NZ_JBHURI010000060.1:0-26260 GCF_042673425.1 Agromyces sp. NPDC056965
GGCACTGCGGTGCCCCGCCGGCGACCGAACAGGAGGTGAGTCCATGAGCGAGATCGTGCTGGAGTGCCGATCGCTGACCAAGCGCTTCGGAGCCGTTCGCGCGCTCGACGGAGTCGACTTCGAACTCCACCGCGGCGAGGTGCGTGCACTGCTCGGCAAGAACGGCGCCGGCAAGTCGACGCTCGTGAACCTCATCTCCGGTTCGCTGCAACCGGACGGGGGAACGATCTCGCTCGAGGGACGACCGGCGTCGTGGAGCGGGCCCGCGGCGGCGCAGGCCGGCGGCATCGCGGTCGTGCACCAGGAGTTCAGCCTCGTACCCGGCCTGAGCGTCGCCGAGAACATCACGCTCGGGCGCTGGCCGCGTCGCGGCGGATTCGTCGACGCGAAGGCGGTGCGCGAGCTGGCCGGCACCGCGCTCCGGCGACTCGGCGTCGTCGTCCCGCTCGACGTCGAGGTCGGGTCGCTGCCGCTCGCCGATCAGCAGATCGTCGAGATCGCCAAGGCGCTGGTCGACGACCCCCGGGTGCTGATCCTCGACGAGCCGACCAGCGCGCTGAACGCTCGCGAGGTGGAGAGCCTCCTGCAACTGGTCCGTCGCCTCGCGGCCGCCGGCATGTCGGTCATCTACGTGTCGCACCGCATGAAGGAGATCCCGCTCGTCGCCGACACTCTCACGGTGCTGAGGGACGGGAAGCTGATCGCCACGGAGATCGTCGCGGACGTGTCATCCGCTCGCGTCGCCGAACTCATCAGCGGCGAGAGCAGCGACCACGCCGCGTTCGTCAAGCGGGATCGCACCGCCGAGGCCGTCGTGCTCGCCGTCACGGGTGTCAGCGTTCCCGGCCGCCTCGACGACGTCTCGTTCCGCCTGCACGAGGGCGAGGTGCTCGGCATCGCCGGGCTGCTCGGATCCGGGCGCACGGAGCTGCTCGAGACCGTGTTCGGACTCCGCGACGACGCCACGGGCGAGGTCGCCATCGCCGGCACGCCGTATCCCCGCAGACGCCCCAAGCGGATGCTGGACCTCGGTGTCGCCTTCATCTCGGAGGACCGCAAGGGATCCGGGATCGTGCCGCAGCTCGGCGTCGGCGAGAACATGCTCCTCTCGGCGCGGGGCCGAGTGCTGCCCAAGTTCTGGCTGCGACTGCGGCAGGAGGCGGAGATCGTCGCGAAGACCATGTCGTCGATGTCGGTGCGGGCGTCGTCGCCCGAGCAGCCGATCGGCACCCTGTCGGGCGGCAACCAGCAGAAGGGCGTGATCGGGCGCGCGCTCGCCGCCGACATGCGGATCCTCCTGCTCGACGAGCCGACCCGAGGCGTCGACCTGCACGCGAAGGCGCAGATCTACGGCCTCATCCGAGAGCTCGCCGACCGCGGCGTCTCCTCCATCTTCATCTCATCCGAACTCGAAGAGATCGCAGAGGTCTGCGATCGAGTGCTCGTCCTCAGGGACGGGCGCATCCACGAACAACTCATGGGCGACGAGGCGACAGCCGAACGAGTGCTCGCCCTCGCCATGCAGCAGGAGGCTGACCGTGATTGAGACCACCCAGAGCACCACGCGCTGGCGCCACATCGTCGACCGCGTCCGCGGATGGGAGAGCCTCGGGCTGCTCATCGTGCTCGTCGTGCTCTACGCGGTGCTCGCGTTCGCCTCGCCGATCTTCCTGACCGTCGGCAACCAGCTCGCGATCCTGCAGAACGCAGCCTTCTTCGGCATCGTCGCCTTCGCGATGACGCTCGTGATCGTCGCCGGTGAGATCGACATCTCCGTCGGCTCGATGGCGGCGCTGTCCTCCTCGCTGCTCGGCGTCTTCGTCGTCCAGAACGGCGTCCCGTTCGTCTGGGCGGTCGTGCTGGTGATGCTCACCGCCGTCACCATCGGAGCCTTCACCGGGGTGATGCGGTCCTACTTCGGTGTCCCCACCTTCATCTCGACGCTCGCGCTGTACCTCGGGCTCCGCGGGCTGGCCCAGTTGCTGACGAACAACTTCCCGTTGCCGATCCCGAGCGACGACTTCTTCTACTGGGGCGACGGGCGCATCCTCGGCATCCCGGTCGCCGCCATCTACCTGGTGGTCGCCGCAGTGGTGGTCGCGGTGATCGCGAAGAAGACCGTGTTCGGTCGATCGGTCTACGCGGTCGGCGGCAACTCGAAGGCCGCCACGCTGTCCGGCATCCCGGTGCGTCGCGTGAAGATCGTCGTCATGATGATCTCGGCGCTCGCCGCATCCATCGCCGGCCTGCTGCAGAGCGCCCAGCTGTCGTCGGGCAACAGCACCATCGCCGTCGGCCTCGAGTTCGACGCGATCGCCGCGACCATCATCGGCGGCACGGCGCTCTCGGGTGGCAAGGGAACGGTCATCGGGACGATCATCGGCGTGGTCTTCATCGCCGCGCTGCTGAACGGAATGGTGCTGCTCGGGGTGAACCCCTACGCGCAGCAGGTCATCCGCGGCGCCGTCGTGCTGATCGCGGTGCTGGTGAACGTCTGGCGCACCCGGCACACCGCTGCCGCCTGAGTCATCCCGCCCCTCGTTGAAAGAGAGATCGTGAGCGCCCGTACCGACGCCGAACTGTTCGAACTGATGAAGACCGTGCTCTACACGCCCGTCGTGGGGGACATCCTCGATTCCATCGGTCGCACCCACCAGTTCCTCCCGCCCGCCGTGCGGCCGATGCTGCCGCACATGAAGCTCGCCGGCCGGGCGATGCCCGCGCTCGTCTCCGACGTGTACGGGCCGCAGCAGAAGCCGTTCGGCCTGCTCACCGAGGCGCTCGACCAGCTCGAGCCCGGTGAGGTGTACGTCAGCACCCGCATCGTCCAGCCCGTGGCCATGTGGGGCGAGATCCTCACCGCATCGGCCCAGCGACGGGGTGCCGTCGGCGCCGTCGTCGACGGGTACCACCGCGACACGCCGCAGGTCCTCGCCCGGGACTTCCCGGTGTTCAGCTGGGGCGGATATGCGCAGGACTCCTCCGTCAGGACGGTCGTCCGCGACTTCCGCGTGCCGGTCGAGCTCGGCGGTGTGCGGATCGCCCCCGGCGACCTGATCTTCGGCGACGTGGACGGGGTGCTGGTCATCCCGCGCAGTGTCGAGGACGAGGTGATCGAGGCCGCCGTCGAGAAGGCGAGCACCGAGAACCTGGTCGGCACGGCGATCGATGCGGGCATGAGCGCGACCGACGCGTTCGCACGCTTCGGCGTGTTGTGAACGGTGAAGGATTGCAGGACAGGAATGGAGAGGAGCGCATGATGCAGCGCAAGCATGAGGGCAGCGTCGTCGTCGTCACGGGAGGATCGGCGGGGATCGGGCGGGGTGCCGCCGAGGTGTTCGCCGCTGAGGGTGCGGCCGTGGTCGTCCACGGGCTCACGCAGGCCAACGTCGACGAGGTCGTGCAGCAGATCACCGCCGACGGGGGAGTCGCGATCGGCGTCGCCGGCGACGTCTCGCAGGAGGCGACCCATCGTGCGATCGCCGAGGCCGCGATGGCGCGCTTCGGCCGCATCGACCACCTTGTCACGTCGGCGGGCATCCAGACCTACGGCGACGCCGTGACGACGACCCCCGAGAGCTTCGACCGCGTGTTCGCGGTGAACGTGCGCGGAGTGTTCCTCGCCGTGCACCACACGATCGAGCAGATCAGGCGCAACCGCGGCACCATCACGCTCATCTCCTCGACGCAGGGCGTGGCGACGCAGAACAACGTCGTCGGGTACACCTCGACGAAGGGCGCGCTGAACGCGATGACGCGTGCGCTCGCGGTCGACGAGGCGGCCCACGGCGTGCGCGTCAACGCGATCCTGCCCGGGTCGATCGACACGCCCATGCTCCGCACCTCGGCGCGCGAGTGGTCCGACGGCACCGACGCCGGCGAAGAGGCGGTGATCGCGGAGTGGGGGCGGATGCACCCGCTCGGCCGCGTCGGCCGCGCGGCCGAGGTCGGCACGGTTTGCTCCTTCCTCGCCGGCCCGGAGGCCAGCTTCGTCAGCGGCGCAGAGCTCCGGGTCGACGGCGGGCTGCTCTCGCGCATCGCCGCATCCTTGCCCACGCGCGACTGACCCGCCTCGCCACCGCAGATCCACCAACGGCCCCGGCCACCCCTGAACGAACGGAAAGACCAATGATCCAGCTCAGCGAATTCCTTCCCCCTCGCCCGGAATCCTCGTGGAAGCTCATCCGCCAGGTCGGCGTCGACAACGTCGTCGGCGTGCTCAACGGCGGTGAGCAGGACCAGCGCATGTTCGCCTCGGTCGGCAGTGCGGGCTGGGAGATCGAGGACCGCGAGGAGGTGCCGTGGAGCCTGGCGGCGCTGCGCCACAACAAGGAGCTCTACGAGCAGTGGGGCTTCTCGCTGATCGCCACCGAGGACACCGCGCCGATGGACAAGATCCGCCTCGGCCAGGACGGCCGTGACGAGCAGATCGATCAGTTCATCGAGCAGATCCGCGCGCTCGGCGCACTCGGTGTGCCCACGATGGCCTACAACTGGATGGCCATCACCACGTGGGGTCGCACCGACACCGCGCTGCCCGACCGCGGAGGCGCTCTGGTGACCGGGTACACCCGAGCCGTGCAGCAGGCCAAGCCCGCGCTGCTGCCCGAAGGCGAGGTCACCGCCGAGGACATGTGGTCGGCCCTGGAGTACTTCTTGAAGGCCGTCGTCCCCGAGGCGGAGAAGGCGGGCGTCCGCCTGGCGATGCACCCGGACGACCCGCCCCAGAGCATGGACCGTGGCGTGCCGCGCATCATGAGCTCGGTGGCGGACTTCCGCCGGATGCTCGACATCGTGCCCTCGGACTACAACGGCACGACCTTCTGCCAGGGCAACTTCGCGCTGATGCCCGAGGTCATCTCGGGCGAGACGTCCATCCCCGAGGTCATCCGCGAGTTCGGCTCGGCGAAGATCCCGTTCGTGCACTTCCGCGACGTGCAGGGCACCGTCGACGACTTCCGCGAGACCTTCCACGACAACGGCCAGACCGACATGGCGGCCTGCCTCGAGGCGTACCACGCGATCGGCTTCGGCGGAGCGATGCGGCCCGACCACGTGCCGAGCCTCGAGGGGGAGTCGAACAGCACGCCCGGCTACGAGATGCTGGGGCGCCTGTTCGCGATCGGCTACATCCGTGGTCTCGAGCACTCCGCGTACGGCCACCCCGCCGCGCAGAAGGCCTGACCACGCCGTGCTCGACGATGACGACCGTGCACTCGTCGTGCGGATGGGGCTGGCGGAGGCGGGCGAGGAGGTGACGTTCGAGCCGCTCACCGGCGGCGTCTCCTCCGATATCCGCGTCCTTCGCGCCGGCGGGCGCACCGTGGTGCTGAAGCGCGCCCTCTCCCGGCTGAAGGTCGCCGAGGAATGGCACGCGCCCATCGGGCGGGGGCGAGCCGAAGCGCGGTGGCTCCGATACGCGGCATCCGTCGTTCCCGACGCGGTGCCCGCGGTGCTCGCGACCGATCCCGAGACCTTCGCGATCGCTCTGGAGTTCCTCCCGCCGGGCCGCTACGGGACGTGGAAGAGCGCGTTGCTCTCGGGCGAGGTCGACCCGGCGTTCGCCGGACGGGTGGGGCAGGTGATCGGTCGCATCCACGCCGCCAGCACGACCGCCCCCGGTCTCGCCAGTCGATTCGACAATCAGGATCTCTTCGAATCGCTCCGCATCGAGCCCTATCTCCGGCGCACGGCCGCCGCGGCGCCCGAGGCTGCTGCGCCCCTGGCCGAGGTCGTCTCGCTGCTCGAGGCGCCCGGGCAGGTCCTGATCCACGGCGACCTGAGCCCCAAGAACATCCTCAGGGGCGGTTCGTCGCCCGTGCTGCTGGACGCCGAGTGCGCGACCTGGTCGGATCCGGCGTTCGACGTCGCGTTCTGCCTCTCCCACCTCGCCCTGAAGTCCGTGCACCTGCCCGCGCTCGCTGCGCCGCTGCAGTCGTCCGCAGCAGCGCTCCGGCGGAGCTATCTCGCCGAGGTGACCTGGGAGGACCCCGCCGAGACCGATCGGCGCGTCTCCCGGATCCTCCCGGCGCTGCTCCTCGCCCGAGTCGTCGGCGCGTCGCCGGTCGAGTACCTCGACGAGGCGGCACGGGTCCGCGTCCGTACGCGTGCGGTCGCGATGCTCGCCGACCCAGGCCATTCACCCGAGAACGAAAGAGGTTTCCCCGATGTCTGAAGCGATCGTCGCCGTCAGGGCGCGAGAGGTCTGGGACTCCCGCGGCCTTCCCACGATCGAGGCCGAGGTCGTCACGGCCGGCGGCGCGGTCGGGCGAGCCATCGCGCCGGCGGGGGCATCCACCGGCCGACGTGAGGCGATCGAACTCCGCGACGGCGGTGCGCGGCTCGGGGGGCTCGGAGTCAGGGAGGCCGTGGCGCGAGTCGCCGCGACCGTCGAACCCGCGCTCCGCGGGCGGTCGGTGCTCGATCAGGCCGGTGCGGATGCCGTGCTCGACGGTCTCGATTCCGACCCCCAGAGGTCGTGGATCGGCGGGAACACCACGACGGCGGTGTCACTGGCGGTCGCGCATGCTGCTGCGGCATCCGAAGGACTGCCGCTCTGGGCCCGCCTCGACGCCGATGCCGTGCGACTCCCGCGCCCGCAGATCCAGATCCTCGGCGGCGGCGCGCATGCGGCCCACCGGGTGGCGGTGCAGGACTTCATGGCGTACCCGATCGCCGCGACCACGATGGCCGATGCACTGAGCGACGTCGCCGAGGTCTACCGAGCGGTCGGCGACGTGCTGCGCCGACGCGGTGCGCCACGGGGCGTCGCCGACGAGGGCGGCCACTGGCCCGAGGTCGCCGACACGCGCGACGCCCTGCAGGTGCTCGTCGACGGGATCCAGCTCGCGGGGCTGCGACCGGGCGCGGACATGGCGATCGCGCTCGACATCGCGGCGACGCAGTTCCATTCCGAGGGTCGCTATCGGGTGGGCGGCGTGGAGTACGACACCGCCGCCTGGATCGGGGAGCTCGCGGCGCTCTGCGCGGACTTCCCCGTGGCGACGGTCGAGGACCCGGCCGGGGAGGACGATCCGGAGGGCATGGCGATGGCCGTGCGCAGCTTCGACGCGATGGTCGTCGGTGACGACTTCCTCGTCACCGACGCGGCACGCGTGACCTCGGCCGCCGAGGATGCGCAGATCGGCGCCGCCCTGATCAAGGTGAACCAGGCCGGAACGGTCTCGCGGGCCGCGGCCGCGGTGGACGCCGCCCGGACGGCCGGCGCCGCCGTGATCGTGTCGGCCCGCTCGGGGGAGACCGAGGACGTGTCGGTCGCCCACCTCGCCACCGGGTGGCGCGCCGATGTCGTGAAGGTCGGGTCGATCACACGTGGCGAGCGCACGGCGAAGTGGAACGAGCTGCTCCGCATCGATGAGGCCCGCGGCGGGCTGCCGCTCGCCGACCCCATCGGCCCGCTTCGGGCGACCGCTCGCTGACCGGCTCGGCCGAGCCGTGGGGGAAGGGGTTAGCGTTGGGTGCGTGCACGAAGCCGCGAGTCCCGACGACGACCGAGTCCCGCCCCTGACCCACGGCGTCGGGCCGTGGCCGGGCGGCGAGGCCGAGTGGCCGGACGAACCGCACTTCGACCCCGAGCTGCTCGAGCACGGCGACACGCGCAACGTCATCGACCGCTACCGGTACTGGCGCATGGAGGCGATCGTCGCCGACCTCGACGAGCACCGGCACCCGTTCCACGTCGCCATCGAGAACTGGCAGCACGACATGAACATCGGCTCGATCGTGCGGAGTGCCAACGCCTTCGCCGCCGACACCGTGCACATCATCGGCCGCCGCCGCTGGAACAAGCGGGGGGCGATGGTCACCGACCGCTACCAGCACGTCGTCTACCACCCGGATGTCGCGGCGTTCGCCGAGTGGGCGCACGAGGCATCCGTGCCCGTGATCGCCGTCGACAACGTCGAGGGCTCGGTGCCCATCGAGGCGTTCGCGTGGCCCGAGCGCTGCGTGCTGCTCTTCGGACAGGAGGGTCCCGGGCTCTCGCCCGAGGCGACGGCGGCCGCCGACGCGATCGTCGAGATCACGCAGTACGGCTCGACCCGATCGCTGAACGCGAGCGCTGCGGCCGCGATCGCGATGCACTCCTGGGTGCTGACGCACGCCGTGCCGCCCGGGGATTGAGCCTGTCGGAACCCGCTCGACCGTGAGCTCGATGCCAGACTTGGCCCGATGACGGTCATCGACAACGCGATCTACCGCGACGGCACGCGCGTCGCCACCCCGGCGACCCTCGACGAGACGTTCGAACGCCGCGCCGAGCACGGTGGCTTCGCGTGGATCGGGCTCTACCGGCCCACCGACGCCGAGCTCGACGCGCTCGCCGAGGAGTTCGGCCTCCACTCGCTGGCGGTCGAGGACACGCGCAAGGGGCACCAGCGGGCCAAGCTCGAGCGCTACGGCGACACGCTCTTCGTCGTGCTGCGGCCCGCACGCTACCTCGACGACGTCGAGCAGGTGGAGTTCGGCGAGCTGCACGTGTTCATCGGGCCCGACTTCGCGATCACCATCCGTCACGCCGAGTCGCCGAACCTCGCGCGGGTGCGCCACCGCCTCGAATCCTCGCCCGAGCTGCTCGCGAAGGGGCCCGAGGCCGTGCTCTACGCCGTGCTCGACGAGGTCGTCGACGAGTACGCGCCCGTCGACTCGGGCCTCGAGAACGACATCGACGAGATCGAGGAGCAGCTCTTCTCGGGCGACCCGGCGGTCACGAGGCGCATCTACGACCTCGCGAGCGAGGTCATGGAGTTCCAGCGCGCGACCCGACCGCTCGTCGGCATGTTCGACGGCCTCGAGCGCGGCTTCGAGAAGTACGCCGTCGACCTCGAGCTGCAGCGGTACCTGCGTGACGTGAAGGACCACGTCATCCGCATCGTCGAGCGCGGCGACACGTTCCGCCAACTGCTGCAGAACGCCCTGCAGGTGCACTCGACGCTCGTGGCGCAGCGGCAGAACGAGGAGACGAAAGTGCTCTCCGAGGCGGCCGTCGCCCAGAGCGAGCAGGCCAAGAAGGTCTCGAGCTGGGCTGCGATCATCTTCGCGCCGACGCTCGTGGCCGGCATCTACGGCATGAACTTCACGCACATGCCCGAGCTCGACAAACCCTGGGGATACCCGTTCGCGGTCGCGCTCATGCTCGCCTTCGCGGGCGTGCTGTACGGACTCTTCAAGCGCAAGGGCTGGCTCTGATCGGTCGACGCCGCTGCCGCGGGGGTCAGCCGATGATGCTCGGCTCGAGGTCCCGCAGCGTCCGGTAGTGCGTCATGCGGGTGACGCCGAGCGCGGCGATGATCAGTGCGGCCAGCAGCCACATGGCGAGCACCGACGCATCCGTCGTGGTGCGGGAGAGGTCGCCCCCGTACATGAACTGGCGCATCGCGTCGACGACGTAGCTCATCGGCAGCAGGTGATGCAGGGCCGCGAGCGGGGCGGGAAGCGTCTGCCAGGGGAACGTGCCGCCGGCCGTGACGAGCTGCAGCACCATGAGCACGAGTCCGAGGAACTGCCCGACCTCGCCGAGCCACACGTTCAGCGCCAGGATGATCGCGGCATAGGTGAGGGAGGCGAACATCATGGTGGCGAGCGTGCCGAGCGGATGCACCATGGTGAAGTCGAGGGCGAAGGCGAGCACGAGGTAGAGCAGCCCCATCTGCAGCACGCCGAGCAGCCCCGGCGTGAGCCAGCCCGCGAGCGTCACCCGGAACGGAGAGTGCAGCGCGGTGACCGCGCGCCGCGAGACGGGCTTGACGATGAGGAAGAGCGCGTAGATGCCGATCCACCCTGCGAGGGCGGCGAAGAACGGAGCCAGTCCGGCCCCGTAGTTGGCTGCCTGCGCGACCGCGCTCGTCGTGAGCGACACGGGGTCGGAGATCGTCTGGGCCTGTGCTCGTCGCGTCTGCTCGTCCGAGTCCGGGATCTCCGCCGCACCGCTCGCGAGGCCGTCGTGGAGCTCGGCGCTGCCGCTCGCGACGGTTCCCGCCCCCGAGCTCAGGGCACCGGCTCCCTCGTTCAGGGTGCCGAGCCCGGCGTTCAGGGTGCCGAGGCCGTCGCGCAGGGTGACGGCGCCGGCCGCGAGCTCCGAGCTGCCGGCCGCGAGCTCGTCGATCTGCCCGACGACCTCCTGCACGCGCTGGTCGCCGGCCTCGAGGTCGGCGCCGATCGGATCGAGCCGTGCCAGCACCGCGTCGATCGTCGCCTGGTCGAGTCCGAGCGCCGCGAGGTCGGCCGCGAGGTCGGCGCGCACCTGCGGCAGGGCTGCGGTCGCACCTGCGACCGCAGTACCCACGCGATCGGCGGCTGCGGCGAGTTCGGCGTTGCCGTCGGCGACGCGAGCGGCACCGTCGGCGAGCGTCGTGGCTCCGGCGTCGAGCTGAGCGGCGCCGTCGACCGCGCTCGCGGCACCCGTCGCGAGCCGAGCCGAGCCGTCGGCGAGTTCGGCTGCTCCGTCGGCGAGCCGGGCCGCTCCCTCGCCCGCCTCGACGATCTTGCCGCGAATGGTCGAGATCGAGTCGAGCAACGTGGTGGCCGCTTCGTTCCCGACCTGCTGGGCGACGCTCGCGCGGATCCGATCGATGGCCTGCGATCCGATCGTGCTCGCGAGGTAGCTGTTCGCGTCGTACGTGTCGAGCTCGAGCCGGGCCTGATGAGGGTCGTCGCTCGAGACCGAGGCGAGCGCCTCCGAGAAGTCGGCGGGGATCGTGATCGCGAAGTCGAACTCGTCGTTCGCGAGCCCGTCCTCCGCCTCCTTCGCGGTGACGCGGTGCCAGTCGAACGCTCCCTGCCTCAAGAGCTCGTCGGCGACCTCGTCGCCGACGTTGCGAGCCGGGGTCGCGCCGTCGGCCGGGGTGCCGGTGTCTTCGACCACGAGGGCGACGGGCACCTCGGGCAGCTTCGCATAGGGGTCCTGGTTCGCCCAGAGGTACAAGCCGCCGTAGAGGATCGGCACCGCGATCAGGGCGATGAGCGCGAGCAACGACATCTTCGTCGAGGTGAGTCGACGCAGTTCGGCGGCGATCATCTGCGGCACCTTCATGCGCGGCACCGGAAGCTTCTGCGCGCTCATGCGAGGCCTCCCGCGGCGAGCGCGCGTTCGTCCTCGTCGCCGCCGCGCATCCGCGAGAGCATCGCGGCGGCACCGATCGCGGTCGCCGCGGCATCGCCCGCGACCATGAGCACGGCGTAGCCGCGCTCGGCGAGGTCCTTGCCCTGCTCCCACCAGTCGACGGGGTCGCCGCCGTGCCGGTCGGGTGCGACGACCACGAGTCCTTCGACGCCCGCGCGGAGGATCGCCAGCTCGGTCAGCAACTGCACCCGCTGCTTGGGGGCGACATTGGCGATGGGGAGTCGGGCGAGCCCGTCGAGCCCCGCGGCCCGGAGCCAGTGCATGACCGCCATGCGGCCGGATGGGAGGCCGGCGAACATGAGCTCCTCGGCGGTGACACCCGCGACGGTCACGCTCGGGGCCGGATCGGAGACGTCGGGAGCGTCGACGAGCGCGATGCGGCGACGGATGCCGGCGGCATCCGCTCGCCCGTCGAGCATGACCGTGCCGGTGTCCGCTCGCATCCGCCCCGATGCGAGCAGGCCGAGCACGGTGGGCCGCTGCTCGGTCTCGGCTCGCGCGAGCGTGGCCCTGCCCGACTCGTACGACAGGTTCGTGGTGGGCAGCGATCGCCCGTCCCGCCCCTTCGCGACCCCTCGGAGTTCGATTCTCATGGGCATGCCTCCCCGTGGCGTCGCCTCCCTGCAGTGTACAAACGCGCGTGCGCTTCGTACGGGCGGAGTCCGGGGTCGATGCCGGCTCTTCCCGCCATCCCCGATCGCGGTTACCGTTGGGGCATGACCGAGATCACCGACGATCTGCCCGCTCGACTCATGCACGAGGAACACGCCGGATGGCGGGCGATCGTCGAGGGCCGGGGTGGGGAGCACTACCAGCGTGCGATGACCCGCGACGCCCTCATGATCGTCGACGGCGCCGCATTCGGGCGCGACGAGATCCTCACGGCGATGCGGAGTGCTCCGCCGTGGGACGAGTACCACCTGCACGAACCGGCCGTGATCCGGCTCGGCGACCGCGCCGGCATCCTCGTCTACCGCGCCGTCGCTCGCAGGGGCGACGACACCGTGAACCTCCGGATGTCGACGACGTACCTCATCGAGGGCGGCTCGTGGCGGGTTGCGGCGCACCAGCAGACCGCCGCCTGATCGGCGTTTCCCGGTTGCTCGCGCGCCGTGCGGCCCGACCGGCCGCGTCCCCCGGTTTGGGGTACGCCGAGCGCGCGGCATGGGCCTACCCTTCAGGTGTGCGCGACGCCCACGACTCGGCATTCGCACCGGGTGCGGCCCTCTCTCCGACGGCGGAAACCCGTCACCCGAGTCGAGGGGAGACCCACCGATGTCCACCATCACACGACGCGTGACGGCGGGGCTCGCCGCTGTGCCGTTCATCGCGCTCAGCGTGCTCGGCGCAGGCGTCGCCGCCAACGCGACGTCACCGGTCGACGGCGACCACAGGGTGCCGTACTGCCACGCGACCCACAGCGCGAAGAACCCGTTCGTCTACATCGAGACCGACAAGGTCGCCGTGGTCAAGGCGCACGCGAAGCACCAGGACCTCGAAGACGTCTATCCGGGCTTCTGGTACGACGACCACGGCACCCCGACGTGGTTCCAGGGGCGCGGCGACCCGGACTTCGCCGAGAACGGCTGCACCGGGGAACGTCCTCCGAGCTGAGCTCTCGCCCGGTTCGGCGGTCGATCAGCAGGGGGAACGGATCGACAGCTCGGGTGGGCCGCCCGGGGGGACGGCTCGCCCGAGTGATCGCACTGCACTGACAGCGCGCTCGTGCGCGTCGGCTCAGTCGGTGCCGAGGTCGAACGCGGAAGCCTCGTTCGCGGCATCCGTCGCTGCTTCGAGCTCGGACTCGGCCGGCCCGGCGAGGATCTGCGCTGCGTCGCCGACCGAGAGGTCGCCGACGAGTGCAGCGGTCGCGCCGCCAACGAGGTTCAGGTGCGCGTACTGCTCGAGACGGGCGCGCGAGTCGGCGATGTCGAGGTTGCGCATCGTGAGCTGGCCGATGCGGTCCTCCGGGCCGAAGGCCTGGTCGCCGACGCGCTCCATCGAGAGCTTCTCGGGCTGGTAGCTGAGGGCGGGGCCGCTCGTGTTCATGATCGTGTAGTCGTCGCCGCGGCGCAGGCGCACCGTGACCTCGCCCGTGACAGCAGAGGCGACCCAGCGCACGATCGACTCGCGCAGCATGAGCGACTGCGGGTCGAGCCAGCGGCCCTCGTACATGAGGCGCCCGAGGCGGCGGCCCTCGTTGTGGTAGTTCGCGATCGTGTCCTCGTTGTGGATCGCGTTCACGAGACGCTCGTAGGCGAGGTGCAGCAGGGCCATGCCCGGCGCCTCGTAGATGCCGCGCGACTTCGCCTCGATGATGCGGTTCTCGATCTGGTCGCTCATGCCGAGCCCGTGGCGGCCGCCGATTGCGTTGGCCTCGAGCACGAGGGCGACCGCGTCGTCGAACCGCTCGCCGTTGAGCGCGACCGGGCGGCCCTGCTCGAACGTGATCGTGACGTCTTCGGCCGCGATCTCGACCGACTCGTCCCAGAACTTCACGCCCATGATCGGCTCGACCGTCGTGATGCCCTCGCTGAGCTCTTCGAGCACCTTCGCCTCGTGCGTCGCGCCCCAGATGTTCGCGTCGGTCGAGTACGCCTTCTCGGCGGAGGCGCGGTACGGAAGGTCGCGCTGCAGCAGCCACTCGCTCATCTCGGCGCGGCCACCGAGCTCGGTGACGAAGTCGGCGTCGAGCCACGGCTTGTAGATGCGCAGGCGCGGGTTGGCCATGAGGCCGTAGCGGTAGAACCGCTCGATGTCGTTGCCCTTG
The DNA here is from genome assembly GCF_042673425.1 of Agromyces sp. NPDC056965. NCBI lineage: Bacteria > Bacillati > Actinomycetota > Actinomycetes > Micrococcales > Microbacteriaceae > Agromyces > Agromyces sp. NPDC056965. The sequence goes on from NZ_JBHURI010000060.1 coordinate 13,911, forward strand.
TAGGTCGAGCCGTCGCCCCAGATGTCGACGCCGTCGTCGAGCATGGCGCGAACGAGCAGCGTGCCCGTGACCGCGCGGCCGAGCGGGGTCGTGTTGAAGTACGCCTTGCCGCCCGAACGGATGTGGAAGGCGCCGCACTGCAGCGCAACGAGGCCCTCTTCGACGAGCGCGGCCCGGCAGTCGACGAGTCGCGAGATCTCGGCGCCGTACTCGATGGCGCGGCCGGGGACGGCCTCGACGTCGGGCTCGTCGGGCTGGCCGAGGTCGGCCGTGTAGGTGCAGGGCACCGCACCCTTCTCGCGCATCCACGCAACCGCGACAGAGGTGTCGAGGCCGCCGGAGAAGGCGATGCCGACGCGTTCGCCGACGGGCAGGCTGGAGAGGACTTTCGACATGCCCTCCAGCCTACTTGGCTGCGGGTTTCACTTGTCCCGTCGCCCAACCTCGCCGGGGAAGGGCCCCACGATAAGGTGGAGTGTGACTCCAGACCAATCAGCACCGGAGCCCGAGGCCTCGCTCGCCGATGAACCAGAGGTGCGCCAGGCGCTCGCCGATGGCGATCGGACGTCGGTCTCGGCGGTCGTCGCGGGGCATCCGTCGTCGCCCCTCGCCTGGACCGAACTCGCCGACCTCGCCGATTCCGAGGGCCGCACGATCGAGTCCTTCGCCTTCGCGTCCGTCGCGGCCGACCTCGCACGCGAGCAGCTCCTCGCCGGTGGTTGGCAGTCGGGCGACCCCGTCCCGTGGTCCGACGAGCCCAATCGCGCCTACCTGCGCGCCCTCGACACCCAGCGCCGTGCCGCCGAGGGGCTCGGCCTCGACGAGCGTGCCGGCCGCCTGGCCGAAGAGCTCGCGGTCGCCGACCCCGAGGCTCCAGCCCGCATCGCGTCGGAGTTCACCCCGACCCAGCTGATCACGATCGTCAGCGCCGCCGAGATCAGCGCCCACGACGACAGCGCCCACGACATCAGTGCCCACGACATCGCCGTCGACGAGGCCAGCAACCAAGCGACATCCGTCGCACAGACCGGCGACCTCGTCGCCGAACCCGCCGCGTCCGACGCGGCAGGAGAGGACTGACATGCCCGCGGCCGTATTGATCGGTGCACAGTGGGGCGATGAGGGCAAGGGCAAGGCGACCGACCTGCTCGGCTCGCGCCTCGACTACGTCGTCAAGTTCAACGGCGGCAACAACGCCGGGCACACCGTCGTCATCGGCGACGAGAAGTACGCCCTGCACCTGCTGCCGTCCGGCATCCTGACGCCCGGTGTCACGCCGGTCATCGGCAACGGCGTCGTGGTCGACGTCGAGGTGCTCTTCGAGGAGCTCGAAGGCCTCGAGGCGCGCGGCGTCGACGTCTCGAAGCTGCGCATCTCGGCCAACGCCCACCTCATCACGCAGTACCACCGCACGATCGACAAGGTGACCGAGCGGTTCCTCGGCAAGCGCCAGATCGGCACCACGGGTCGCGGCATCGGCCCCGCCTACGCCGACAAGATCAATCGCGTCGGCATCCGCATGCAGGACCTCTTCGACGAGAACATCCTGCGGCAGAAGGTCGAGGGCGCGCTCGACCAGAAGAACCACCTGCTCGTGAAGATCTACAACCGGCGAGCGATCGCCGTCGACGAGATCGTCGACGAGCTGCTGGCGTACGTCGACCGGCTGCGCCCGATGGTCACCGACACCGCGCTGCTGCTGCACCAGGCGCTCGAGCGCGACGAGACCGTGCTCTTCGAGGGCGGCCAGGCGACCATGCTCGACGTCGACCACGGCACCTACCCGTTCGTGACCTCGTCGAACGCGACGAGCGGCGGCGCGATCACCGGCTCGGGCATCGCGCCCAACAAGATCGACCGGGTCATCGCGGTCGTCAAGGCCTACACGACCCGCGTCGGCGCCGGGCCATTCCCGACCGAGCTCTTCGACGAGTGGGGCGACTTCCTCACCGAGCAGGGGCACGAGTTCGGCACCACGACCGGTCGCAAGCGCCGCACCGGCTGGTACGACGCTCCCATCGCCCGCTACGCGTCGCGCATCAACGGCGTCACCGACTTCGTGCTCACCAAGCTCGACGTGCTGACGGGCATCGAGCGCATCCCGGTCGCCGTCGCCTACGACGTCGACGGCCAGCGCTTCGACGAGGTGCCGGTCTCGCAGTCCGACTTCCACCACGCGAAGCCGATCTACGAGGAGTTCCCCGGCTGGACCGAAGACATCTCGGGCGCCCGCGAGTTCTCCGACCTGCCGGCGAACGCCCAGTCGTACGTGCGCGAACTCGAGGCCATGAGCGGTTCGCGCATCTCGGCGATCGGCGTCGGCCCCGGCCGCGACGAGATCGTCACCCTGCACGACCTGCTCGGCTGAGAGCGGGCGGCGAGTCCTTCCTTCCTCCTGCGCGCCCTCGATAGGGTCGAATCGGGTGCCTGAATCGTCGGCACCCGATTCAGCCCAGGGGCGGCCGCACGGCCGGGGGCGAGGGGGAGTAGATGTCGATCATCCGTCGTACGCTCGCAGGCGTCGTGGCAGCAGTCTTCGCGATCGGGCTCACGGCCCCGGCCGTGCTGCCCGCCGCCGCCGCACCGGATGATGCCGTCTTCCTCCTCACGAAGACGGTCAACCCCGACACCTCGCCGTACCAGCCGGGCGAGCAGTTCAGCTACACGATCGAGCTGACCTGCAACAGCAACCTCGTCGACACCTGCCTCGATGCGCAGCTCAGCGACACGCTGCCGGCACCCCTGATCTTCGACCCATCGGTGACGCCGCCCGTCTCGGTCAGCGGCGGCGGCACGACCGCGATCACGTACAGCGGTTCGGACTTCACGGTCGACTTCACCACGCAGGGCGGCGAGGGCATCGGGCAGCCGGCCGGAACGAAGGCGGTCGTCACGGTCTTCGTGCAGGTGCCCGCCGACATCAGCGCCGACTACAACGACGCCGCCATCGTGAACACGGTCGCCGCGACCGGCACCAACGCGCTGCCGGTGGATGCCTCGGCGTCGATCACGATCGAAGTGCCCGAGGTGCTCGACTCGACCGTGCAGAAGTCGGTCGACGACCACCAGCCCGACGGCACGCCCGGCATCCCCGCGCTGCCCGGCCAGCCGGTCGACTACACGATCGGAGGCGGCAACGCGTCGAACCGATCGGTCGACCAGATCGTCGTGCAGGACCCGGCCGACGGTGTCGCGAGCCCGTTCGACAGCTACTTCGACTTCACCGGCATCACCTCGATCACCCCGCCGGCCGGCGCCGACCAGGTCCAGATCGAATGGCTCGATGATGCGGGCGTCTGGCACGTCGCCTACGCCACGGGGCCGATCCCGTCCGACTTCACCGACATCCCCGACGTCGATCCGCTCTCCGACGTGAAGGGACTGCGGTTCACCTTCAGCTCGACGACCGGCCAGCTGCCGCCGACGCCTCCCGGCGAGGAGGCGGCCATCGGCATCGGCGCCGAGACGAACGACACCGTCGAGGACATCCCGGCCGAGCAGTCGGTGACCGTGCCCAACACCGCGTCGTCGAACATCGTCGTGCACGGCGACTCGAGCCCGCCGAAGACCGCGCCCGGCGACGCCGTCGTCTCGAACACCGGGCCGTTCGTCGACACCGAGAAGTCGTTCGCGAACCCCGAGCTGCTCGCCGGGCAGCAGACGACGGCGACGATCACCTCGACCAACGGGTTCCGCCCCGTCACCTCCATGGTCATCCAGGAGCCCACGCCGGGTTCACCCGACCTCGGCGAGCAGGGCCTCTCCTTCGACGGGTTCACGAACGGCGTCGTGTGGCCGCCGAACGCGACCGGGGCCACCGTCACCTACGTCTACGACGACGGCACGGAGGAGACGCTCACGGCCGGCGCCCCGAACACGCTGCCCGATCCGACGAGAGCGGGAGTCGTCGGGTTCACCGTGACCTTCACCGGGCCGATCACGCAGAATGCCACGGCCACCCTGCCGTTCACCGTGACGGCCCAGCCCGTCGACACCGAAGACGTCGTGAGCACCAACAACACGACGACGACCGTCACCGACGAGCTCGGCAAGCAGGGCGACGACGAGGACGCAGCCGACATCACGCGGCAGCCGGGTCGGGTCTCGACCACGATCGACAAGAACATCGCGCGCGACGAGATCTGGGCGGTGCCGGGGTCGACCACCGACGTGAGCTTCCTCGCGACGGTGAACAACGGGCAACCGAACCCCTCGACGATCGGCTCCGAGTACCTGATCGTGAGCGATCCGCCGAACCCGCTGCCGGGCGACCCGGTGACGCCGTTCTGGAACACCTTCGACGCCGACCAGATCGTCGCCGGGGTTCCGGCCGACGCCGATCTCCAGGTGCAGTACTGGGACGGGAACGCGTGGGTCGACCTGCCCGGCGGGCAGCTCGACGGCGCGGGCAACCTCGTGGTCACGATTCCCGATGGCCTGAAGGACGACATCCAGGGCATCCGATTCGTCTACACCCCGAAACCCGGTGAGCTGCTGCCGCCCGGCTTCCAGGTCGCCCCGACGGTCACGGTCGAGACGCGCGACGAGTTCCGCGACGGCTCGGGATCGGTCGCCGATGCGGCCGAGGCGGCCGACCCGCTCAACGTCGCGAACACGGCCGGTTCCGCGGTCGACAACCCGAACGACACGAGTCCCGACGACAACACCGCGACCGACGGCGACGACATCGACCTGAAGCCGATCGACGGCGGCGGCCCCGGCCCCGACCTGCTCGAGAAGCACTGGATCGTCGACCCCGCCGACCCCCTCTTCGCATTCAGCGAGGACCGGCGCACGGCGCGCATCTCGTGGTCGACCGAGGGGCTGCCGTTCGACTCCGTCGCCATCACCGACGACCCGACCGCGGGCCCGGGCTACGGCGACGCCGCGATCGCCCAGTCGGCCTTCGACGCATGGAACCTCGTCGAGATCGCCGCGATCGACGGTGCGCTCGACCCGTCGATGCAGTACGACCGCATCGCCGCCGTCGAGCTCTTCAACGGCGACACCGGCGCATGGGACGACGTCACGTCGGCCGCCTGCGGCGACGGCACCGCGTGCGACGGGGCGTTCCCGGGCTACGTGCTGTCGGCCGCCGAGGTCGAGAGCACCCGTGCCGTGCGGCTCACCTACGAGGAGGGCTCGCACCGCGGCGGCGGCACCGGCCCGGCGCCCGGCTCGGGTGTCGCCGCCTCGTACGACCACGACCGCGGCCTCGATCTCGTGTTCGAGCTGCGCGACTTCAAGCGCAGCGACGGCGGCCCGGTGACGGGCACCCTGCACAGCGAGGACTACAACTCGGGTCAGCCCGGCGTCGTGAACAACACGGCAGGCCTCGTCGGCGACGGCCCCGCGCCGATCGACGAGCGCGACGACGACCTCATCACGATCCTCGACGCGACGGTCAACGTCTCGGTGTCGAAGACCTTCGACCAGGACTCGCTGCCGATCCCGCCAGCCACCGAACCGCAATCGCGCTACCCGCTCGTGACCGCCACGATCACGGCTCGCAACGAGACCGAGGCGTCGGTGGCGACGCTCCAGATCACGGATCCGGCACCCGGCTCGGCGACCGACATGTACGAGTACCTCAACCTGTACCGCATCGACTCGATCACGGTTCCGGCCGATGCGACGCAGTCGACGGTGACGCTCACCCGTGAGGGCGGTGCGGACGACGCGCCGATCTCGATCGCCGCGGCGCTCGCGCTCGGACACGACGACCTCGACGACGTCATCGGTGTCACGGTGCTGCACACCGACCCCGCCGGCGTCGAGATCCTGTCCACGGAGCAGAGCACCGTGCTCCTCACGTACCAGCTCCGGAAGACCGAGCGCAGCAACCCGGCGGAACCGGTGACGACCGCCGACCTCGCGACCAACGTCGCGGGCGCCGAGGTCACGCGCCCCGGCGGCAACCCCGCCATCGACGAGGCATCCGGCACCGACACCGACACCCTGCCGTTCGTCGAGGCGACGTACGGCGTCGTCGCGCAGAAGAGCATCGACCCGGCGTCGCGTTTCGAGGACGAACCCCGTGACGGGTACACGGTGACGCTCACCGGCCAGCCGACCGGCAACGTGCGCACGACCGTGCTCTCCATCACCGACGCTGAGCCGACCTTCTGGAACGCCTTCGAGTTCGCATCGTTCCCGACCGCGACGCTGCCGCAGAACCTGCATCAGCTTCGCGTCTCGGCGCTCGTCGGCGTCGAGTGGGCACTCGACGCCGGCACCGGTGAGCTCGGCTACACCTGCAACGGGTCGGCCGATCTCACCGCGTGCTGGGTCGTCGGCAACTGGCAGAACACCGCTGCCGACAGCACCGTGCTGCCCGAACTGCCGAGCGGTGTCGCGAGCCCCGCCGACGTGCGCGGACTGCGCTTCGAGGTCCGCGTCAACGACGACATGACGAACTGGGAGAACCCGGTCAACCCGATCGTGCCGATCGCGTTCACGGCCGACCGGCTCGAGTTCCTGCACTACGGCCCGACGGGCGAGGTCGACTCGGTGCCCGTGCCGACGACCCAGCCGGGTCAGCCGATCGCGCCGGGCGAGGCCGCGGCAGGCACCATGACCGACGTCGTGGGGGTGCACGGCACCGGAGCCTGGGATGCCGCCGGCGGCACGGTCTGGGAGGCCGACGCCGACGCGACCGACAGCACGCAGCTGCTGCACCTGCAGAACGCGATCAAGGTCGAGAAGGTCCCCGGCAACGGTTCGGACGGCTCGGCGTCGCAGCAGTTCCCGCCGAGCGGGGCGATCCCGTACCGCATGACCGTCACGAACACCGGGGACTGGCCGATGACCGGCTTCGCCCTCACCGACCAGGTGGCGACCGACGCGAGCGGCTCGCTGCTCGTGCCGGTGCCCGGGGCCGACCCCGTGTTCGCCTTCACCCTCACCGCCGCCGACGGCACGGTGCTCGATGCGAGCGGCTTCTCGGGCGTGCTCGACACGACCACCGGTCTCGTCACCATCACCGTGCCGGCCGGATTCGTCTTCGAGCCGGGGGAGGTGCTCGTGATCTCGGCCACGCTGGAGTTCCGCCCGAACCTCGCGCCCGGCACACCGGTCGGCAACACGATCACGGCGACGAGCGATCGCACGTTCGACACGTGCGAGTCGACCGCGTTCGCCCAGCCCGTGCCACCGACGCAGGTGGTCGAGGAGTGCGCGGCGAACACGACGGTCAACCCGACCGCAGCCGCACCGATCTCGATGCAGAAGGGCGTGCGGGGAGTCGGAGCCGGAATCCCCGGCGCCGCGCCCGGCGACCCGAACTTCAACGACCTCGGCGTGCTCAACACGGCCGACCCGACGTCGGCCGCCGCGTGCGCGGCATCCAACGCGGGGGTCCCCGGCTACTACCTCAACAACTGCGTTCCGATCACGCGCCCCGGCGGCGTCGAACGGTGGTTCGTCGGCTTCACCAACCTCGGCAACATCCCGGTGCGATCGATCGGCGGCATCGACGTGCTGCCGGCCGTCGGCGACACCGGCGTCACGGTCGGCACCAGTCGCGGCTCGGAGTGGTCGCCGATCTTCCTCGGCAACGTCGACATCCTCGACACCACGGTGACCGTCACGACGTCGTACCTGACCACCGTGCCGGCGCGCGAGTGCAACGCGGCGGACATCGAGTTCACCACGCTCACGACGCCGATGCCGACGACCGATCCCTGCTACGCCGACGTCAGCACTCGCGACTGGATCGAGTTCACCGATGCCACTCCTGCCGCTGAGCTCGCGCAGGCGAAGGCGCTCAGGATCGTCGTGGACTGGCCCGACGGCGGGGGCCTGGCGCCGGGCGCGTCGGGCGGCCTGACCTTCGACACGCAGACGCCCTACTCGAACCCGGCGGCCGTCGACGGAGGGCTCCCGGTCGCGTGGAACGCCGTCGCGGCGGGCTCGCGGGGTGATTTCAACGATGCCGAGGTCTACCAGGGCCCGGTCGAGCCGGTGCGAGCCGGCGTGGCCGTGCCGACCAGTGAGATCGCGCTCGAGAAGGAGGTCGTCGTGCCCGCCGACTGGCCGGCCGACTGGGAGCTGCCGACCTCGTACGACTTCGACGTGCAGTGCACCTCGGGCGGCGAAGCCGTCACGCTCGTCGACGGTTCGGGCAACCCGGCATCGCCGGTGTCGGTGCCGGCCGACGGCACGCGCGTCGTCGTCGGCTCGGGCACGAGCCTGCCGATGTACTCCGACTGCACCGTGCAGGAGGTCGCCGCGCAGGGCTCCACCGTCACGTACGACCCGGTCGGGGCCGGCGGCCGTTCGGGCGAGGTGACTGCGCGACGCGACCTCACGGTCCGGCCCGACGTGCATCACCCCGCGCCCGACCAGGGCGAGCTCGAACAGGTCACCGTCACGAACACGTACGAGATCGGCGGGTTCTCGGTCAGCAAGGCGGTCGACAACGGCGGCGCCGAGAACCAGGACGGCGAGGCGATCGAGTACGAGTCCGTCTTCCGCTTCAGCGCGCAGTGCGAGTTCGAGGGCGTGACGGTGCTCGACATCGAGTTCGACCTCGCGGATGGCGCCGTGCAGTCGTTCCCCGAGCTGCCGGTCGGCGCGGTCTGCACCGTCGAGGAGATCGATCAGCGTGGCGCCGACACGACGATGGTCATCACCGAGAACGGCGTCGACGACGACCTCGGCGCCGTCACGAGCGCGGAGTTCACCGTGCTGCCCGACGATGCATCCGGACAGTCGGTCACCCTCGTGGCCGTCACGAACCACTACACGGTCGGTTCGGTCGAGGTCGTGAAGTCGGTCACCGGCACGGGAGCGGATGCCTGGGGCGGCACCTTCGGCGACTTCGAGGTGCGCCTCGTCTGCACGCTCTTCGCCGCCGACCCCGACGTCGTCTACGACGGCACGCACACCCTGACGAAGGACGCCCCGGGCGACGTGTGGACCGTCGACAACCTGCCGACCGGTGCCTCCTGCCGGGTCACCGAGATCGACGACGGCGGTGCGACCGAGTCGAACGTCTCGCCGCCCGGCCGGTTCGTCGTGGGCGACGCATCGGCCGAGGAGCCCGTGCGGATCGACATCGAGAACGAGTTCCGCACCGGGGCGCTCGACGTGCTGAAGCACGTCGCAGGCCCCGGCGCACCGGACTTCTCCGAGGGCGAGTACGTGTTCCAGGTCGTCTGCACCTACGAGGGCGAGACGGTCGTCGACCAGGAGCTCGTCGTCGAGAGCGATGGCGGAGCAGGGCCGTTCCGGAGCGAGACGATCAGCGGCATCCCGGTCGGCGCCGAGTGCGTGGTCACCGAGACCGACGCGGGCAATGCCGACGAGCCCGCGCCGCCGGTGACCGTGACGATCGCCGACCAGGCCGAGGCGGGTGTCGAGACCGTCGTCACCGCCGGGTTCGTCAACGAGTTCTCGCTCGGAACCATCGAGCTCACGAAGGACGTCGACGGCGAGGCGGCCGACGCCGAGTACGTCGTCGACGCGGTCTTCACGGTGCAGGTCACGTGCCAGCTGGACGTCGACGGGCAGCTGGTCACGCTCTACGACGGCGCCGTCGAGATCCGGGCGGGCGAGACGGTCGAGGTCGTCGATGCGAACGGCGACCCGGTGCTCCTGCCGGGTGGCACGCACTGCTTCGCCGCCGAGACCGACGAGGGCGGCGCGTCGACCGCGACGGTCGACTTCGACTCCTACGACAACGCGGCGATCGTCGAGGCATCCGAGACGGCCCAGCTCCTGACCATCACGGCGACGAACACCTTCGACGAGGGCAGCCTCGTGCTCGAGAAGACGGTGAGCGGCGACGTGTCGCAAGCGGCGGGCAAGACGTTCCGCATCGAACTCACGTGCGTGCTCGATCGCGGCGCCAACGAGCCGTACGTCGCCCTCGACGCCGAACCGGTGACGATCACAGCCGGTGAGACGAAGCTGGTCGACGGGCTGCCGGTCGGTGCCGAGTGCTGGGCGGAGGAGGTCGCGAACGGCGGTGCCGTCGAGGTCACAGTGAGCGCGACGATGGCGGCTCCGGTGGTCGTCGGCGATGACGAGATCGTCACGATCACCGTCGACAACCGCTTCGCCCCGCCGCTGCCCGCGACGGGCGTCGACGGAGATGCGCTCGCCGCTCGCCTGACCTGGGCCCTGCTCCTCACCGGCGGCGGCCTGGCGCTCGTGGCGTTCGTGCTCGTGCGCCGGCGACGCAGCCGGGCGGAGCGGACGTTCGGCGCCGGCTGACCCGACGGCGCCCGCTGACTGCGGAGCAACGACGAACGCCCGACCGGTTGTCCCGGCCGGGCGTTCGTCGTCGGAGTGCGGTGCCCGCTACGGCGTGACGATGTCGAATGCGTCGTCGCCGGGGTCGATGACCCCGAGGAGCCGTTCGAGCACCGTCGCATCGCCGTCGAGGTCGACGCCGGCCGAGGCCGAGTCGCCGCCGAGGAGCGCCAGGAGGCGCCCCTTTGTGAGGCTCAGCGTCAGCTCGACGTCGCCCGCGCCGTCTTCGAGGTAGATCAGCACGCCGTTGCGGAGCGTGACCCGGAACCGGCGGTCGAGGTCGGTCAGCAGGATCGCGAACGACAGGTCGAGGTCCCAGGCTTTCGGGCCGTCGATCTTGATCGCGATCGCATCGAGCAGCTGCTCGGGGCTGAGCTGGGCGAGCATCGAGGGGGCGCTCGTCTTCGTCGGCGTGCCGAAGTTGCCAACGCGCAGCTCGGTCGCCCCCGAGAGGAAGAAGTTGCGCCAGGTGCCGTTCTCCGAGCCGTAGGCGAGCTGCTCGAGCGTGTCCGCGTAGAGCACCCGTGCCGCCTCGTGGTGCTCGTCGACGAACACGGCGTGGTCGAGCAGCGTCGCCGCCCAGCGGAAGTCGCCGGCGTCGAACGCGGCCTGCGCGAGCTCGACGACGCGATCGATGCCGCCGATCGCATCGACGTAGCGCGCGGCGATCGCAGCCGGCGGGTGCGGCCAGAGCCGTGCGGGGTTGCCGTCGAACCATCCGAGGTAGCGCTGCACGATCGCCTTGACGTTGTGGCTGACCGAGCCGTAATAGCCGCGCGCGTGCCACGCCTGCTCGAGGGCGGGCGGCAGCTCGAAGATCTCGGCCGCCTCGGCCCCGGTGTATCCACGGTTCACGAGTCGCAGCGTCTGGTCGTGCAGGTAGGCGTACAGGTCGCGCTGTGTGGAGAGGAACTCGACGACGCGCTCCGGGCCCCAGGTCGGCCAGTGATGCGAGGCGAAGACGACGTCGGTGCCGTCGGCGTACCGGGTGATCGCCTCGGTGAGGTACTGCGACCACACGTGCGGGTCGCGAACGACCGCTCCGCGGAGCGTCAGCAGGTTGTGCAGGTTGTGCGTGGCGTTCTCGGCCATGCAGAGTGCACGGTAGCGCGGGAAGTAGAAGTGCATCTCCGACGGCGCTTCGGTGCCCGGCGCCATCTGGAACTCGATCTCGACGCCGTCGACGGTGTGCGTCTGGCCCGTCGTCGTGATCTCGAGCGTCGGGACGATCATGCCGATCACGCCGGTCGACGTGGTCTGGCCGAGGCCCGCGCCCACGGCGCTCTGCGGCCCTCGCTCGAGCGCCGCGCCGTACATGTAGCCGGCGCGCCTCGCCATGGCCGTGCCGGCGTAGACGTTCTCGGCGACGGCGTGCTCGACGAAGCCCTCGGGCGCGATGACCTGCACCGTGCCGGCGTCGACCTCGGCCTGCGTCGTCACGCCGAAGACGCCGCCGAAGTGGTCGACGTGCGAGTGGGTGTGGATGACGGCGACGACCGTGCGATCCCCGCGATGGGCGCGGTACAGCGCGAGCGCGGCGGCCGCAGTCTCGGTCGAGATGAGCGGGTCGATCACGATGACGCCCGTGTCGCCCTCGACGATCGTCATGTTCGAGAGGTCGAGTCCGCGAACCTGGTAGACGCCCTCGACGACCTCGTAGAGTCCCTGCCGCGCGACGAGCTGCGACTGGCGCCAGAGGCTCGGATGCACCGTCGCCGGCGCTTCGCCGTCGAGGAAGGCGTAGCTGTCGTTGTCCCAGACGACCTCGCCGGCGTCGTTTCGCACGACACCCGGCTCGAGTGCGGCGATGAAGCCGCGGTCTGCATCGTCGAAGTCACGAGTGTCGTCGAACGGCAGCTGCGCGAGCGCCGCCGCCTGTTGCGCGCGGATGGTGTCCGTGGCCGGCTTGTGGTCCATTGAATGAAGTTCCCCCTTCACGGGCGCGATCGCCCTCTGCCATCGTGGCAACCGGTCACGGTCGATGCAAGGGAACGCGCACCGGGCGCCCCAGGGGGCCCGAGCCCCGGGGACGACGAAGGGGGCGGATGCCCGTGGCATCCGCCCCCCGGGGGCATATACACAACTCCGAGCCC